>NZ_CAXUNQ010000005.1:70273-196384 GCF_964252615.1 uncultured Bradyrhizobium sp. | reverse complement strand
GTTGTGCCCTGAGCGTCGATGATAAATGCAAGATCAAACACGGATGAACCCCTCCATGGCGGCCGCCAACTCAAAAATTCGACGGTCCGAACCGCCGGCCGCGGCGAGCATCAATCCCACCGGAACCTCGCCCTCGCGATGAACCGGCAGCGAAATTCCGCAGCCGTCGATCATATTGATCAGCGTGCAGTTGCGCAGCGACAGCAGGTTGGCCGTGGTGAACGTCTTGTCGTCGTTCATGTCGGCGATCCGCGGCGGCGTGTTGGCGGTGGTCGGCAGTGCCAGGGCGTCATAAGGCGCAAGGCGCGCCGTCGCGCGCGCGACCAGCGATTTCCGCGCCTTGACGAGATCGATATAGTCGGCCGCGCTCTGGCTCTCGCCGCGCATGATGCGGCTGGCGACGCGGGGGTCGTAAATATCGCCTTTGGCTGCGATGAGATAGCGATGCCAGGCATAGCTCTCCGCCGCGGCGAAGCCGCCCTTGACGCTCATCGGCGCGACGTCGAGAAATTCCGGCACCGCGATACGTTCGATCAATGCGCCCCCACGCGCGAGTTTTTCCAGCGCGCGCTCGAAGGTTTTCGCGACCGCATCTTCGAGATCGTCCAGCGCGACGGTGTTCGGGACGGCGAGCCGCATGCCCCTGATCGGCCGCGGCTGCAGCGGTGTGACCGGCTCGTTCGCGAGCACGGCATCCAGCACCGCGCAACAGTTAACCGTGCGCGCCAGCGGTCCGATACTGTCCAGCGTCGATGATAGCGGCACCGCGCCGTCGAGCGGCACACGGCGCTGCGTCGGCTTGAAGCCGACGATGCCGTTATATGCCGCCGGAATCCGGCACGAGCCGCCGGTGTCGGTGCCCAAGCCGCCATGCGCCATGCCATCGACGACGGACACCGCGGCGCCGGACGACGATCCGCCCGGCACATGGCCGACGCCGCGCTGCCATGCGCCCTTCGGCGTGCCGTAATGCGGATTGATGCCGATCCCGGAATAGGCAAACTCCGTCATGTTGGTGCGGCCGATCACCACAAAACCGGCGCGCCGCAGCCGCGCCACTGCGGGCGCATCGGCGACCGCCGGGGCGGAGTCTTCCAATGCCCGCGAGCCTGCCCGGGTCACCTGCCCCTCGATGTCGAACAGGTCCTTGATCGATATCGGGATGCCGGCAAACGGCGATGGCGCGGCCCTGACCTCGCGTAAGCGATCCATCGCCTCTGCCGCCTCGATCGCAGCCTCCGCGTCGACATGAATGAAGGTCCGCATACCTTCACCTTGCGGATCGGCGATTTTCGCAAGACACGCATCAACCAGCGCGCGCGCCGTCGTGCGGCCGGCGTCGAGGTCGGCGACGAGGGAAGCGAGGGTGGGCGTATCAGACATCGTCATTTCTCGGTCATGGCCGGGCTTGTTCCGGCCATCTATGTCTTAATGGCGAGGTCTGTAAGACGTGGATGCCCGGCACAAGGCCGGGCATGACGGCTATGAATCAAGTTTACCATCAACTTCCAGCTCCAGCAGCGCCGAACTCAGCGATTTGCCGTGCGCGTCCAGCGCCAGCGACCGCGTGACGCCGCCGCCGAGCGCGGCGGTCATAACGAAATTCAGCGCAGCGAGGTTGGGCAGTTCATACCGGACCACCTCGCCTTCGATAACGCCGGCAAAATGCGCTTTCACCCGCGCGCTGGTGACCTGTTCAAGCAGCAGCGGATAGTACTTCTCGTCATAGGCGATCACCGATATGTTGGACGTGTTGCCCTTGTCGCCAGTGCGGGAATGGGCGATCTCGCGCAGTTTTACCATCACGCCTCCACAAAATGCACGGAAGGTTCTGCAAGTTCGCGCGGCAGTAATACCGACGCGACGGCGACGACGTCACGCGCCGATTTGGTGGCGCCGCCCCCGGCCGCGGGGCCGTTGGTGTAGAGCGTCTCGACCTCGTTGCCGATTCTTACCGCCTCGCGCAGGCTCTCGGTGCGTCCGGCGACGCGGACGCGCACCTCGTAGGGCTCATTGGCCCGCATGGAAACTTCAGCGCCGTGCAGCGAGTCGACGCCGATCAGGTCGAAGCGCAACTCGCTGCTCTGCACGCCGGTGAGTTTCAGCCGCTCGCGTACGATCTCCAGCGCCAGCCGTCCGCGCGCCAATGCGCCGGGACCTGCATAGGAAATCTGCCCCTCGCCGATATAGCTGTCGACATAGCCGACGGAAACTTTAAGCGTATCGGTCCGCTTGGTGCCGCGCCCGCCGCTGACGCGAACGCAATCCGGCGCGATCTCCTCGATCTTCACCTGCGAAAAATCCGCGGTCACGTCGGGCTGCAGATATTTCGCGGGATCGTGCACCTCATACAGCAACTGTTCCTTGCAGGTTTGCGCGGTTACAGCACCGCCGGAGCCCGCGACCTTGGTGATGACGAGCGATCCGTCTGCGCCGACTTCACCAATAGGAAAGCCTAGGCGCGCCAGCCCCGTTACGTCCTTGTAACCGGGGTCGGCAAAATAGCCGCCGGTGATCTGTCCGGCGCATTCCAGCAGGTGTCCGGCGACGGTGCCCTGCCCCAGCAGGTTCCAGTCGTCCATCGCCCAACCGAACGCATGGATCATCGGCGCCAGGAATAGCGCGGGGTCTGACGCGCGTCCCGTAATCACAATATGGGCGCCGCCGCTCAATGCGTCCGCCATCGGCCCCGCTCCGAGATAGGCGTTGGCGGAGAGCAGCCGATTGCCGAGCTGTTTGATCGTGCCGTCAAATTCCATGATGCGAAGATCGCCATCCTTGCAGGCGTCGAGCACGTCGTCGCCGATCACGGCCGCGATCTTCAGTGACAATCCGAGCGACTTGGCGATCTCCGCGGTCCTGCGCGCCGCGGCATGCGGATTGGCCGCGCCCATATTGGTGACGATCTTGATGCCCTTTGCAGCGCAGACCAGCAGCACCGCGCGCATCCGCTCTTCGAGCAGTGGATCATAACCCGCATCGGGATTCTTCATCCGCGCCTGCTGCGCCAGCGCGACGGTGCGTTCGCCCAGGCATTCGAACACCAGGTAATCGATATCGCCTTTTTCGGCGAGTTCGACCGCAGGCTCGATGCGATCGCCGGAATAACCGGCGCCGGATCCTATTCGTATGGTGCGCACCGTATTCTCCGCCATTGCGAGCAGCGAAGCGGCGAAATCATCCAGGCCTTTATTGCGGCTGCCGGATCGATCCACTTCGCTCGCAATGACGAAATAGTAGCCTAGACGATCGAAGGCATACAAGCGTTCTGGAATACACGCCATGCGCGGATAAGACGGCCCGTTGACGCCGGGGTGTCAATGTCGCATCAAGAGCGAAACAACAAGCCATCAGGGAGTTCATGCCACATGGCCGAACCGCAGCGCGCGCGACCGAAACCGACGCCGGAAACCCAACATTTCTGGGATGGCACGCAGGCCGGAGAGCTTCGTCTGCAGCGCTGCGACGCCTGCGCCAATGTGTATTTCCCGCCGCGGCCGTTTTGTCCGGCCTGCGCCTCGCGCCAGGTCAGCGTGTTCAAGGCCAGCGGTAAGGGCAAGCTGTACAGCTACGTAATTCATCACCGCCCGGTGCCCGGTTTCACGCCGCCTTATTCGATAGCCGTGGTCGAACTCGATGAGGGACCACGCATGATGACGAACATTGTCGATTGCCCGCAAACGCCGGAAGCGCTCGAACTTGACATGAAGCTGGAAGTGAAATTCGAAAAGCTCGACGACGCCATCACCCTTCCCTTGTTCCGTCCGGGGAAGGGTTGAGCAGATGCGGAGGCATCACGTTGCCGTCGTCGGTGCGGCCGAAACCACCGAACTCGGCGTCATTCCGAACCAGTCGCAGATTCAACTGCATGCGGATGCGGCGCTGAATGCCATCGCCGATGCCGGCCTGAAGCTGTCCGACATCGACGGGCTGGCTACCGCCGTGGAAACGCCGCAGCAGATCGCGCACTATCTCGGAATCACGCCGACCTGGGTCGACGGCACATCGGTCGGCGGCTGCTCGTTCATGCTGCATGTCCGCCACGCGGCCGCCGCCATCGAGGCCGGGCTGTGCAAGACCGTGCTGATCACCCACGCCGAAAGCGGCAAGTCGAATATCGGCCGCACTCCGCGCATGATCGGCGCCGACAGCCTCAACGGCCAGTTCGAATTGCCCTATGGCGTCTCGACGCCGGCCAGCATGTTTCCGATCCCGGTGCTACGCTACATGAAGACCCACGGCATCACCCATGAACAGATAGCGATGGTCGCGGTGGTGCAGCGCGAATGGGCCGCGAGAAATCCGCGCGCCACCATGAAGACGCCGATCACCGTCGAAGACGTGCTGAATTCTCGGATGATCGCGTATCCGTTCCGTATCCTGCAATGCTGCCTCGTTACCGATGGCGGCGGCGCGCTGATCCTCACCAGCGCCGACCGCGCCGGGGATTTCCCGCAAAAGCCGGTCTATATCCTGGGCACCGGCGAGAGCGTGGAGACCCCGATGGTCAGCCAGATGCAGACATTCGACTCCTCGCGCGCGTTCAAGGTCGCAGGTCCCCTCGCGTTCCAGGAGGCAGGCATCGGGCACAAGGACGTCGATCACCTGATGGTCTACGACGCCTTCGCGCATCTGCCGCTGTATGGGCTGGGCGACCTCGGCTTCATGCCGCATGAAGAGACCGGAAAATTCATCGCCGAAGGCAATACCAGGCCGGGCGGCAAGCTGCCGCTCAACACCAACGGCGGCGGACTGAGCTATATGCATTCCGGCATGTATGGCATGTACGCGCTGCAGGAAAGCGTGCGGCAGATGCGCGGCACAGCGCCGGCGCAGGTTCCAGGCGCGAAAATTTCGGTGTGCCACGGCGTCGGCGGCATGTTCGCGGCGTCAGGCACCATTATTTTCACGAACGAGAAGTAACGGCGAAGCGGCGATACCACACAGCGTCGTTGCCGGCTTGACCCGGCAATCCATCCTCTTCGAAAGATTCTAGTGAAGAAGGATGGATACGCGGGTCAAGCCCGCGCATGACGCATCGGGTGTGGCGGCAGTCCGGCACAACAGGGAGCACTCAATGAGCAAATCACTCGATGGCAAATCCATTATCGTCACCGGCGCGGGGCGCGGCATCGGGCGCGAGATCGCGCTGCTGTGCGCGGCGGAAGGCGCAAAAGTCGTGGTCAACGATCCTGGGGTCGCCGCCGACGGCTCGGGTTCGAACGCGGCGCCGGCCGAGGAAGTCGCCGAGGAAATCAAGAAGCGCGGCGGCACGGCGGTGGCGAATTTCGAGACCGTCGCCGAGGCCATTCCCGCCAGCAAAATCGTCAAAACCGCGATCGACTCATTCGGCAAGCTTGACGGCGTGGTGAATAACGCCGGCATCCTGCGCGACGCGATCTTTCACCGCATGAGCATCGACGCGTTCGAATCCGTCATCAAGGTGCATCTGATGGGCTCGTTCTATGTCTCGCACGCCGCCGCCCGGCTGTTTCGCGAGCAGGAGAGCGGGTCGTTCGTGCACTTCACCTCGACCTCGGGCCTGGTCGGGAATTTCGGCCAGGCCAATTATGCCGCGGCAAAACTCGGGATCGTGGGACTGTCGAAATCGATCGCGCTCGACATGGAGCGCTTTCACGTGCGTTCCAACTGCGTGTCGCCGTTCGCCTGGAGCCGCCTGATCGGCACCATTCCGACCGAGACCGAGGCGGAAAAGGCGCGGGTCGCCAAAATCCAGCAGATGGGGCCGGAAAAGATCGCACCGCTATGCGCGTTCCTGCTCAGCGATGCCGCCAAGGACGTGACCGGGCAGATTTTCGCCGTGCGCATGAATGAGATTTTCCTGATGAGCCAGTCGCGGCCGTTGCGTTCGATCCACCGCGCCGAGGGCTGGACCCCGGAAACCATCGCGGCGCACGGCATGCCGGCGCTGAAGTCGTCATTCTACAAGCTCGATCGCTCGGCGGATATTTTCAACTGGGATGCGATCTGACGGCGATCTCTGCACGAGTCGTCCTCGTGAAAGCGGGACGACAACGGAAGAATGTTGCCCGCTTTATGCCGGAATGTCGGCTCATGGTTGCCTTCCCAACAAAAACAACGCGGGAGGAAATCATGACAAATTGTTCGAATTTACCCACCCCCCAAACCGAACCGGGCTCCGCCGGCCTCGACCGCCGCCGCCTGCTGAAAACAGGAGCCGCCCTTGCAGCCGCCGCGCTGATGGCGCCCGACGCGCTCGCCCGCGATTACGGCCGCGGCGCGGAGCCGCAGCGCTATCCCGATCCCGACATCGTCGTGCTCGACGACAAGCGCTTCAAAGCCAAAGTCGGCAACACGGCGATCAAGCGTCTGTACACCGGATGCCTGTGGGCCGAAGGCCCGGCCTGGAATACCGTGGGGCAGTATCTGGTATGGAGCGATATCCCCAACAACCGCCAACTCCGCTACATCGACGAGACCGGCTATATCTCGGAGCGCTTCCATACTGCCTCCAATGAAAGCAATGGTAATACCTTCGATTTCGAAGGCCGGCAGATCACCGCCGAGCGTACCCGGCTGGTGCGCTTCGAGCATAATGGCAGCCTTAGCGTTCTCGCCGAGCAGGCCAACGGCAAGCCGCTCAACGGGCCCAACGACATGGTTGTGCATCCCAACGACCGATCGATCTGGTTTACCGATCCCGGCTACGGCGCGATCAGCATCTATGAGGGCCAGCGCGCCAACACCGGCTCGGTGCAGCCCTATCAGAAGGAAGCGGTATATCGCGTCGACGCGCAGTCGGGCCAGGTCGCAAAGGTCGCCGACGACCCGTTCAAGCCGAACGGTATCGCCTTCAGCCATGACTACAAGAAGGTCTATGTCTGCGATACCGGCATCACGCATTATCGGGACGCGAAGAATATCGTTTGGCAATACGACCTTAACGGCGACAAGCTTTCCAATCCGCGCATGCTGATCGACATGACGTTGGACGGCAAATCAGGCTTTCCCGATGGTTTGCGGGTAGACACCGACGGCAATATCTGGGTCGGCGCCGGCTGGGTTGGCGACGGTTATGACGGCGTCCATATCTTCGCGCCGGACGGCGCACGCATCGGCCAGATCCGGCTGCCGGAAACCTGCGCCAATGTCTGTTTCGGCGGCAAGAAGCGGAATCGCCTGTTCATGACCGCGAGCCAGTCGCTGTATGCGGTGTATGTGGAGACGCAGGGCGCGCATAATTGCTGAGGCGCCGTGCCCCGGACGCAACGCACCGCCATGGCGGCGCTGCGTCCGGGACGCGATCAACCGCTATTCCTTAGTCCCGCGGAGATCCCGTTGATGGTGATCTGGATGCCACGCAGCACCTGCTCATCGGCGACTTCGCCGTCCGGCAATTCCTTGCGATGCTCCTTCAGCAGTTCCACCTGGACGTGATTGAGCGGATCTAGATAGGGAAAGCGGTTGCGGATCGAACG
The DNA here is from genome assembly GCF_964252615.1 of uncultured Bradyrhizobium sp. Classification (NCBI taxonomy): domain Bacteria; kingdom Pseudomonadati; phylum Pseudomonadota; class Alphaproteobacteria; order Hyphomicrobiales; family Nitrobacteraceae; genus Bradyrhizobium; species uncultured Bradyrhizobium sp. The sequence goes on along the minus strand of NZ_CAXUNQ010000005.1, from coordinate 188,924 downwards.
TTCCAGCAGCGGATTGCCCTGCAGCAGCCGGTCGTGGCCCATGATATCGAGCAGCGTCTCGATCGAGGCGTGCCATTCGCGGCGGATGCGTCCGAAGATGCGTTCGCGCAGTTCCGCATCGGGCACCAGTTCGGCGTAGCGCGAGGCAATGGCGATGCTGCTTTTGGCCAGCACCATGTCCATGTTCGACAACAGCGTGCGGAAGAACGGCCACTCGCGATACAGCTCCTGCAGGAACGGCATGCCCTTGTCGGGGTGCTCGATTATCCACATCTCGACCGCGCTGCCGAAACCGTACCAGCCGGGTAGCATCAGGCGGCATTGCGCCCAGCTGAATACCCAGGGAATCGCGCGGAGATCCTCGATCGCCCGGGTTTTCTTGCGGGACGCCGGCCGGCTGCCGATGTTCAGCGTGGCAATTTCGGTGATAACGGTCGACGCCCAGAAGTAATCCACGAAACCCTCGGTTTCATAGACGAGGTTGCGATAGGCCTTGAACGCGAATGCTGAAAGCTGCTCCATCGCCTCGAGATATTCGGGGCGCGGCGCGCTGTGCCGCGGCTGCAGCAGGCTTGCCTCCAACGTCGCCGCCGCCAGAATCTCCAGGTTGTTGCGGCCGACTTCGGCGTTGGAATATTTGCTGGAGATGATCTCGCCCTGCTCGGTGATCCGGATCTGGCCGTTCACCGCACCGCCGGGCTGCGCCAGGATTGCGTCATAGCTCGGGCCGCCGCCGCGGCCGACCGAACCGCCGCGGCCGTGAAACAGCCGCAGCCGCACATGGTGGCGTTCGAACACCTCGACCAGCCCGATCTCGGCCTTATAGAGCTCCCAGCCGGAAGTGACGAAACCGCCGTCCTTGTTGCTGTCGGAATAGCCGAGCATCACTTCCTGCACCGCGCCGCGGCTGTCGACCAGCTTTCGATAATCGTGCAGCGACAGCAACCGGTCCATGATGGCGGCACTGCCCTGCAGATCCTCGATGGTTTCAAACAGCGGCACGATGTTGATGGCGCTGCGGCCCTTGGGATCGACCAGCCCGACCTCTTTCAACAGCAGCGCCACTTCGAGCATGTCGGATACGCCCTGGCACATGGAGATGATGCACTGGGGGATCACCTCGGCGCCGAACCTGCCATGCGCTTCGGCCGCCGCGCGAAACACCGCGAGTTCGTTCAGCGTCTCCTCGGTATATTTCACAAATGGCGAGGCTAGCGGCCGGGTACTGCGCAATTCCGCCGCCAGCAGCGTGATCCGTGCGTCCTCGTTCAGCGCCATATAGGATGTGCCGGGGAAAGCGGCGTCCACCATTTCGGTGATGGTGCGCTCGTGCACTGCGGAATTCTGCCTGATATCGAGACTGGCGAGATGGAAACCGAAACAGTCGGCGGCTCGGCGTAGCGAGCGCAGGCGCCCTCGCGCGATCACGCGGGAGTTGTTCGATATCAGCGAGCGATCGAGAATATCGAGATCGGCCTTGAACTCTTTGGCCTCGGCGTAAGGAGCGGCCTCGCCGACCGGCGCGCGGCTGGTCTCCACGTCGAGTTCCAATGCAGTGGCAGCAAGACGCGCATAGATGCCGGATACCGCGAGCCGGTACGGCTCCCCGCTGCGATGGGGCGAGAGATCGGGCGAGCGTCCGGCGAGCGAGCGGAGTTCCTCGGAAACATCGGCGAGATGGGCCGCGAGCGACAGTTCGGCGCCCAGCGCGTGCAGTTCCTCGAGATAGAACCGCAACACGCAGGTCGACTGCATGCGCAGCGTGCCGCGCATGACCTCCGAAGTAACGAAGGGGTTGCCGTCACGGTCGCCGCCGATCCAGCTTCCCATCCGCAGGAACGACGCCAGTTCCTCGCGCTCATCCGTATTGCCCGGCGCGTCTTCGGCGTGCAACCGGTCTTCCAGTGCACAATGCAGCCGCGGCACCTCGCGCAGGAACGTGTAGTCGTAAAATGACAGTCCGTTGGCGACTTCGTCCAATACGGTGAGCTTGGTCCGGCGCAACAGGTTGGTCTGCCACAGCGTCAGCACGGCGCGCCGCAATTGCTCTTCGCTGGCTTCGAATTCGTCCCCGGTCAGGTGCATGCGTTCGCGCCGGTCGAGCAGCGCCGCAATTTCCATTTCACGGTCGATGGTGCTCTTGCGGCGGACTTCGGTCGGATGCGCCGTGAGGACCGGGCTGACCAGCGCGGCCCCGAAAAACCGGCGTAGCTCATCGGTGCCGATCCCGGCCTCGCGCGCATGGCCGAGCGTGCGGGCCAGCACGCCCACAGTGCCGGCGGAATTTTGGCTACGCATCTGCCGGATGTTGTTATGGTCCTCGGCGATATTGGCCAGATGCGAGAAATAGCTGAAGGCACGGACGATTCGAACGGTCTCCGCCGTGGACATGCTGTCGAGCATAAGCTCCAATTCGCGTCGCGCCACCCGGTCCTCGTCGCGATGGAACCGGATCGAGGTCTGCCGGATGTGCTCGACCAGGTCGAACACGTCCATCCCCTCCTGATCGCGCACGGTGTCGCCGAGGATACGGCCCAGCAGCCGTATTTCCTCGCGCAGCCGCCCGTCCGCCTCGAGGGCGGCGATATCTTCGGCGCGATTGGCTCGCGAGTCGGGTTCGGAAGGCATGATCTGGGACGACATGACTGGCTCCAGAAAACTGCCCGGCAATCATTCAGTCGCAAGTTTTTGTGGCGGGGGCAAGATCAAGATAAAGGCGGGCTACTTTCGTCGTTCCCGCGAAGGTGGCCCCTGGCAGTGGTGCCGTGAAAGGCATCCACTTCCGGAACTGAAACCAGAAGACACGGCGTAGGGTTTCCGCTTGCGCGGGGACGACACCTGTTCAAATTCTCCGGCCCGCCCGCTCCCAATACGGATCGCGCAGGCGGCGCTTGAAGATTTTCCCGGAATCTTCGCGCGGCAGGCCGGTCTGGACCGCGATGTGTTTCGGCACCTTGTAGTCGGCCAGCGCTGCCTTGAGCTGCGCGCGCAGCGCCGCGACGTCGAGCGCCACGCCCGGCTCCGGTTCCACCACCGCCATCAATGCCTCGCCGAACTCCTCGTCCGGAATGCCGAATACCGCGCAATCGTGCACGCCGGAAACCGCGTGCAACGCCGCCTCGATTTCCGCGGGATAGATGTTGACCCCGCCTGAGATCACCATGTCGCGCTTGCGGTCACAGATGAAAACATAGCCGTCGGCGTCGATGTAGCCGACATCGCCGGAGGTAATAAATCCGTCGCGCTCGATCTCGGCGCGCTTTTCCGGCTTATTATGATAGGTGAAATCAGGATTGCCGGCGATCCGCGAATAGATTTCGCCGATCTCGCCTTGCCGAAGTATTTGCCCGTTATCGCCGACAAAGCGCAGTTCGGCGCCGGGGGATATCCTGCCGACGGTGCCGGGCTTGGTCAGCGCATCCTCCGAATTTGCAAAAGTGACCGCGCCGGTCTCGGTGGAACCATAGAACTCATAGATCACCGGTCCCCACCACTCGATCATGGCCCGCTTGACGGCGGCGGGACAAGGCGCGGCGGCATGGATGACATGGCGTAGCGACGACACGTTGTATCTCGCGCGCACATCATCGGGCAGTTTCATCAGCCGGATAAACATGGTCGGCACCATGAAGACGGTGTCGATCTTTTCGTCCTGGACGATGCGCAAAAATTGTTCCGGATCGAACCGCGGCATCAGTACCAGCGCGCCGCCGAGCCGGCCCGAGCGCAGCCCGAACGAATTCGGCGCCGAATGATACAGCGGTCCCGGCAGCAGCGCGCGCACGCCTGGCCGCGTGCCATAGATCATCGCACGCATCCGTTCGGATGAAGCGGCCTGCTCCGGAGTCGGCGCGTGTCGCCGGACGCCCTTGGGATGGCCTGTGGTGCCCGACGTGTAAATCATGTTCATCGGCGCCGGCAGCGTCGGACCATCGTAGGGTTCTTGCCAAGCCAGCCAGTTCTCGAAATCGTGCGCGCCATCGGGCAAGGCAAGGTGATCGGGATCAATCTTGTAATTCGCCAGGATTTCCGGCGGCGTTGAAACACTGAGCAGGGTGACAGCAGGGGATATCCCGCCGCGCAATTGGTGGAGCATATCGGCATGACCGATCAACGCCCGCGTGCCGGAATCCTGAAGGACATAGAGTATTTCTTCCCGCTTGAAATGCCAGTTCACCGGTACCGCATAGGCCCCCAGCAGTGCTGCCGCATAGGCCGCCTCGATAAAGGCGATATCGTTGCGCATCAGGATGCAGACGCTGTCGCCCTGAGCGACGCCGAGTTGCTGCAAGCCACCGGCGATCCGGCGCGCGCGATCGGCGACTTCGGCGTGGGTGCGGCGTCGGTCGCCGGAGATGATGCCGAGGAAAAGAGGCTGAGAGTCGGTCATAGGGTTCTTCGTTGTTTGACGAGCAATATCCCCGTCATCACCAGGCGTGTCCTGAGGATCCACGTCTTACTTTTTTGTATTTGCAGCCAAAGACGTGGATGACCGGGACAAGCCCGGCCATGACGGAGCATGACCTTTCACACATCCGCAAACCTTGGTGCGCGCTTTTCCATGTTGGCGCGCACCGCCTCGGTTTGATTAGGCGCGCCAATCAACTGCTGTTGCTCCACCGATTCCGCCATCAGCGCGGGCCCGGGATCGACCGACAGGTTGTTCAGCATGCGTTTTGCCGCGCGGATTGCGTGCGGACTCTTGTCGGCGATCTCGCGCGCAGTCTGCATCGCCACGGCGTGCGGGTCGTCGACGATCCGGGTCGCCAAGCCATAGCTCAGCGCTTCCTGGGCCGAAAAAATCCGGCCGGTATAAGTCAGTTCGCGCAGAATATCGTCGCGGACCAGCGTGGCGAGAATAGGCGTACCCGCCATGTCCGGGATCAAGCCCCATTTGATTTCCATAATCGACATCCGCGCATCCGGGGTGAGAAAGCGCATGTCGGCGCCCAGCGCGAGTTGAAAGCCACCGCCGAACGCGACGCCCTGGATGGCGGCAATCACCGGCACCGGCAATTGGCGCCAGCCCCACACCGCCTGCTGCGGAAAGTTGGCAAGACCGTGGGTGCGCGCGGTGAGGTCGCGGCTTTCGCCGCCGGCGACCCCGTTGCCGCCGTCGGCCTTCATCGCGGCGAAACGGCCCATGTCGAGGCCGGCACAAAAGGCGCGGCCTTCGCCGGACAATACTACGGCACGCAGGCCCTTCTGGCGGGCGAGCCTATCAACGGTGGCGACCAGCGCCTCGAACATCGCGGCGTCCAATGCATTCATCTTATCCGCCCGCACCAGCCGGACGTCGGCGACACCGTCTGACATCGAAACCGAGACGCGATCATCCATGGGGTTCTCTCTGCTCTTATTCCTTGTTTGCCGGCTTTACAGAAAGGCGTTGGCCGGATTTAGTCAATCAACAATAACCGACGATGCTCAAGGGCGGAAACCTTCATGTTTACTCAGCAGCTTCTCGCGGGCCGGCGCATCCTCGTTACCGGGGGCGGCACCGGTCTCGGCAAATCCATGGCGTCGCGTTTCCTCGAACTCGGCGCCGAGGTGCATATCTGCGGGCGCCGTAAGAGCGTCTGCGACGAAACCGCGACCGAATTGATGGACGCCTATGGCGGGCGTGTCGTGAGCCATGGCGTCGACATCAGGAACGCGCTCGCGGTCGACGAAATGATCGAGGCGATCTTCACCGAAGGTCCGCTCACCGATCTGATCAACAACGCGGCGGGCAATTTCATCTCGCGCAGCGAGGACCTGACGCCGCGCGGCTTCGATGCGGTGGCCAATATCGTGATGCACGGTACCTTTTATGTGACCCACGCCGTCGGACGGCGCTGGATCGCCGCCAGGCAGCGCGGCAACGTGGTGTCGATCACCGTGACATGGGTACGCAACGGCTCGCCTTATGTCGTGCCTTCGGCGATGAGCAAGTCCGCCATTCATGCCATGACCATGTCGCTTGCCACCGAATGGGGCCATTACGGCATCCGTCTCAACACCATCGCGCCGGGTGAGATCCCGACCGAAGGCATGAGCAAGCGCATCAAGCCGGGCGACGAGGCCGGCGCACGGACCAAGGCGCAAAACCCCATGGGACGGGTCGGCCGCATGGAGGAACTGCAGAATCTCGCGGTGTTCCTGATCTCCGGCGGCTGCGACTGGATTAACGGCGAAACCATCGCCATGGACGGCGGCCAGGCGCTGGCAATGGGCGGCAACTTCTATCAACTGCGCGACTGGTCCGATGCCGACTGGATCCAGGCCCGCGATTCCATCAAGGCGCAGAACGAAAAGGACCGCGCTGCAAGGGGGTGACACGCCGTCCCCGCGAAGGCGTCGACCCATACGCCCGGGATCATCAACGAGAATGAGACGAGCCGAGCATGGTGGTTATGGGCTCCCGCCTTCGCGGGGGACGGCGTAGGATAGGCGCCGTCTTGCCATAACCGCGCAACACCGCCAAACTCCACAAAAACAAATCACTTAACGGGAGAAACATGTCCGATATCGCAGGCGCGCAAAACCTCGCCGACGTGATCCGCGCGCAGGCGCGGCTGCGCGGCTACACCACCGCCTTTGAATTCGAGGGCCGCCATACCGGCTTTGCTGGCCTCGACATTCATACCAACCGCGTCGCCAACGGGCTCAAGTCGCTAGGCGTCAGGCCAGGGGAGCGCGTCGCCTATCTCGGCAAGAACAGCGACATTTATTTCGAGCTGCTGCTTGGCGCGATGAAGGCCAATGTGGTGATGGCACCGGTCAACTGGCGGCTTGCCGGTCCCGAGATCGCTTTCATTGTCGAGGACTGCCGGGCGGCGGTCCTGTTCGTCGGTCCGGAATTTGTCGAGCAGGTGCGCGGCATCCGACAGCAGCTACCCAGCGTGCGCACCTTCATGACCACCGAAGGCGGTGCGGCGGACTGGCCAGATTTTACCGCCTGGCGCGACGCGCAGTCGAGCGGCGATCCGAAACTGCCGATCGTCGAAAAGGACATCGCGATCCAGCTTTACACCTCGGGCACCACCGGCAAGCCGAAAGGTGCGATGCTTTCGCATGCGAATTTTCTCTCGCTGGTGCGGGCCGGCGGCGGTGAGCGGCCGGATTGGAATACGTGGTCGGAGGACGACGTTTCGCTGGTGGCCATGCCGGTATTCCATATCGGCGGTTCCGGCTGGGGCATGCTCGGCCTCTATCACGGCGCCAAAGGGGTGATCGCGCGCGAATTCGACCCGACCAAAGTGCTGGATTTCTTGGAGCACTCCAAAATCACCAAACTGTTCATGGTGCCCGCGGCCATGCAGTTCGTGGTTCGGCAGCCGCGCGCACGCGAGGTGGATTTTTCGCGGTTGAAATACATGCTCTACGGTGCCTCGCCCATCCCCGCGGCGCTGCTGAAGGAGTGCATCGAGGTGTTCAAATGCGGTTTTGTGCAGATGTACGGCATGACCGAAACCACCGGCACCATCGTCGCTCTGCCGCCGGAGGACCACGTCGAGGGGCTGGACCGTATGCGGTCGGCCGGCAAGGCTTTGCCGGGCGTCGAACTGGCGATCCTCGATGCAAACGGCAACAAATTGCCGCCCGGCGAAGTCGGTGAAATCGCCACGCGCTCCGGCTCGAACATGGCCGGCTATTGGAATCTGCCGGAGGCTACCGCCAGGACGATCGATGCGGACAACTGGCTGCGCACCGGCGACGCCGGCTACCTGGACAAGGACGGCTATCTTTACATCCACGACCGCATCAAGGACATGATCATCTCCGGCGGCGAGAATATTTATCCGGCCGAAGTCGAAAGCGCGATCTGCGATCATCCGGATGTCGCGGAAGTCGCGGTGGTCGGCGTGCCCGACGACCAGTGGGGCGAAGCGGTCAAGGCGATTGTGGTGATGCGGCCGGGGAAACAGGCGACGCCTGCCGACATTATCGGCTTCACCCGGCAACGCATCGCCGGCTTCAAGACGCCGAAGTCGGTGGATTTCATCGAAGCCCTGCCGCGCAACGCCTCGGGGAAGATCCTGCGCCGCCATCTGCGCGACCCGTATTGGGCCGGCAAGGATAGACAGGTGAATTGAACTCCTTGCTGTCCCCGGCGCGATGCAGTGCGTAGCGCTGCTTTGCAGAACCGGGACCCCGGTTGGCAAGCAACTGGGCCGCGCCCTGCGTTGCGTCCGGGGAACGAGCGAGACGTCTTGCCGCGTTCGGGGGATATTCCGCTTATCGCCTCCCCGCCCCCATATAGCCGAACAGAAACCCCGCCACCTTGCGCTTCTGGATTTCCTCGCTGCCTTCGGTGATGCGATAGCGGCGGTGGTGGCGGTAGATGTGTTCGAACGGCTTGTGGCGCGAATAGCCCATGCCGCCATGCACCTGCATGGCGCGGTCGGCGGCTTCGCAGCACAGCCGGTTGGCCCAGAAATTACACATTGATACCTTGTCGGACAGCGTGTGCTCGACCTCGACCTGCGTCAGCCGGTCCATTTCCCACGCGGTCTTGCGGATCAACAGCCGCAGCATTTCCGTCTGCGTTGCAAGCTCCACCAGCGGCCACTGGATCGCCTGGTTTTCCGCCAGCGCCTTGCCGAACGGCTTTCGCTCCCGCGCATATTTTACGCTTTCTTCGATGCAGTACACGGCAGCACCGAGCGAACTCGCAGCCTGCCGTATCCGGTTCTCATGCACAAAGCACTGCGCCAGCGACAATCCGCGGCCGACCTCGCCGAACAGCGCATTGTCGGGCACGAAAACATCGGCAAAGGACACGCGGGGATGGTCGGTCGGCATATTGAAGGTCCACATATATTCTTCGACCTTCACGCCTGGGCTTTTCGCCGGCACCAGGAAACAGGTGATGCCGCGTGCGTCGCCGTCATTGCCCGAGGTGCGCGCGAACAGCGCGCAATGCGTCGCGGCATGCATGCCCGTGGTCCACATTTTCTGGCCGTTGATCGCCCAGCCCTTGACGTTGTCCCGCGTCGCGGGCACCGCGCGCGTCTCCATATGCGTCGCGTCCGAACCGTGCTCGGGTTCGGTCAAGCCGAAGGTGATGCGGTACTTGCCGGTGATCGAGCCTTCGATCATCGTCTTCTGATCGTCGGTTCCGTAACGATCCAGCATGGTTACCAACGGCAGATTGCCGACGATGGAATGCTCGTTCTGCAGATCGTTGTGCAGGCCGAGCCCCTTTGCGGCAAAATGCTCGCGGATCACCGACATCCACAGATTGGAGCCATCCTTGCCGCCGTAACGTTTCGGAATCGCGAAACGCAGATGCCCGGCGCCGTCGGCGAGATTCTTCGCGCGGCGCAGCAACGCTTCCCACTCGTGCCGCGGCAGTCCGCCATTGTCGAAATCGGTGCGCGCCCATTCGCGGCGATGGTCGAAAAAGCGGATGTTGTCGTCGTCCTGCTCGATCGGCTTGATTTCCTTGGCGATGAAATGGTCGAGCTCGGCGAGATAGCCGACGAGATCGGCGGGCAGCGAAAAATCCAAGGCGGTTCTCCCGGAGGTCGCGTTCTTGTCATTGCGAGGCAATCGATTAAGGTGACAAGCACAAATCGAGTCAAGCGTTGCCTGAACAACGCCACACGGGAGCGAACATGGATCTGAAATTTTCGACGGTGACGCACAAGGGTCCGATCACCATCGTGACGCTGTCGCGGCCGGAAGTGTACAACGCGCTGCATACCGACGCGCATTTCGAACTCAACAAGGTGTTCGACGAATTCTGCGCCGATCCGGAGCAATGGGTCGCGATCGTCACCGGCGCCGGCGACAAGGCGTTCTGCGCCGGCAACGACCTGAAATGGCAGGCGGCGGGAGGAAAACGCGGCTGGGACAAAGGCGGTTTCGCGGGCCTCACCTCGCGGTTCGATTGCGACAAGCCGATCATCGCCGCGGTCAACGGCGTCGCCATGGGCGGCGGGTTCGAGATCGCTCTGGCCTGCGACCTCATCATCGCCTCGGAGAACGCGCGGTTCGCGCTGCCGGAGCCGCATGTCGGCCTCGCGGCACTCGCCGGCGGATTGCAGCGATTGCCGCGCCAGATCGGGTTGAAGCGCGCGATGGGCATGATTCTCACCGCGCGCCATGTCAGCGCGGCGGAAGGCAAGGAACTCGGCTTTGTCAACGAAGTGGTGCCGCAGGGCGAGGCGCTGGCGGCGGCGGAGCGCTGGGCGGAGGCCATCTGCAAGAACTCGCCGATGTCGATCCGCGCCTCCAAGCAGGCGATCCAGATGGGCATGGCGGTATCGCTCGAACAGGCTATCACCGGGCAGCGAGAATATCCCGCGGTTAAGGCGATGGCGGCGTCGCAGGATTACATCGAGGGGCCGAAGGCGTTTTCGGAGAAGCGCCCGCCGAAATGGGTGGGGAGGTAGGTTCCGCAGGATGGGTCGAGCGAAACGAAACCCATCGGCACCGCGTGACGGATTTCGTTTCGCTCAACCCATCCTGCGATCTTTCTCTCGCCGATACGCCGCATAATTCGGCTGATCGATCGCGAGCTTGGCAAGCGTGGTCTGCCACAGATGCTCGGCCAAGCCCGGCGTCTGCAAGTCCGCCTCGCCGTTGCCGATCCGATCCGCAAGCTCGCGGTTGAGTTCGCCCAAGGATCCCTGCAGGCCCAGCAATTGCGTCAATCGCGTTAACTCCGTCGCATCGCTGCACCTCTCCAGCGTCAGTTGCCGCGTCACGAGGTCAAGCGCGTTGATCGCTACCCGCAGCTTGAACGCGCTATGCCCGCCGATAAGCGGCGTGAGTTCGTTCCGCAGAAAATCCGCAGCTGCCTTGATCAGTTCGGTGGGGGTTGGCTCGTCCTGCATCTTACTTGCCTCCTGGCGCCAGCAGCCGCAACAGATCAATCTCGGTTTCGGAGGAGCGGCGGCCGATCATCGCGCGCTCGATGGAGTGTTCGGGGCCTGAGCGAAACCGCTGCATCATGCCGCAGCACATCACGCCCCAGCGCAGCGTGCCCATCACTTCCCAGAACGTTACGCGCGATGCATCGACGCGGTGGCCCGCCGCTTCGTAACCGGCAAACAGCTCCTCGCGTGAGCCAAATCCGCCGACCGGTTTGTCGATTTCGCCAAACCGCCAGGAGTTGACGCAGATCCAGCCGAGATCCTCCATCGGATCGCCGGTGTGCGCGAGTTCCCAATCCAGCACCGCACGCAGGCCATCAGGACCGATGATGAGGTTGCCGTGGCGGAAATCGCCGTGCACCAGCGTCACGTCTTCGGACGGGCCGGGATCATGTTTGCGCAGCCAGCGCAGCGCCAGTTCGAACACCGGGCGCGGCCCGGCGAAACTGCGATAGTCGCGCTCAATCTCGGAAATTTCCGTTGCGGCAGTCATGCGGCGAAGTTCAGGCAATTGTGGCAGCGGCAATCCGTGGATGGCTGCAAGAATCCCGCCGAGCCGGCGCGCCAGTTTTGGCCGCGCGGCCGCGAATGTGTCGTCGCGGAGAATTTTTCGCGGGATGGTTTCGCCGGCGACACGCTCCATGATGAAGCCGGTTCCCAGTCGGTCGTTGGGTTGAAGCACATAGAGCATCTTCGGCGACGGCACGCCGGCGGCGTGCGCAAGCTGCATCAAGGCGGCCTCGGCGTTCAACCCCGCTGCCCGGGCGGGCGCCGCGCCATAGCCCTGCGGCGCCCGGCGCAGGATGGCGCCGATGTCGCCACCGGGATGCAGGATATCGAACGACCAGGTCTCCTGGCTGGCGCCGCCGGAGAGCCGCGTTGCCCCGGCAACGCCGGTCGCGCCGGGGCACCACGCCGCGACGCAACGCGCTAGCTGCGCCTCCATCATTTGCCCTTGAATTTGGCCGGGCGCTTTTCGAGAAATGCGGTAACCCCCTCCTTGAAATCCTCCGCCGAACCTGCAACCCGCTGCAACTGCTGTTCGAGGTCGAGCTGTTCTTCGAAGGAATTGTCCGGGCTTTCCCAATACAGCCGCCGGATCAGTGACAGCGCGACGGTCGGGCCATTCGCCAGTTCGTGCGCGAGCTTCATGGTCTCGTCCATCAGCACGGCGTCGTCGCAGACGCGATTGACGAGGCCCCATTCCAGCGCCTTTTCGGCGGGAAGTCTTTCACCCATCAGCGACAATTCGACCGAACGCGCCTTGCCGATCAGCCGCGGCAGCAGCCAGGTCGACCCGCAGTCCGGCACCAGGCCGATGCGGCGGAACGCCTGAAGAAAATAGGCCGATCGTGCGCAAAGAATCATGTCACCCATCAGCGCGATGCTCATGCCGGCGCCGGCCGCGGGTCCATTGACCGACGTCACGATCGGGCAATGCAGGTTTCGCAAACGGCGCAGAAAGGGATGATATGCCGTTTCCAGCGCGGCGCCGGCGTTGCTTCGGCCTCCCGGTTTCGGATTGCCGCGCCCCTGCAGGTTGGCGCCGGTGCAGAACGCGCGACCCGCACCGGTGATGACAAGGCATCGCACTTCGCCTTTGCGATCATCGAGGGCGTCCAGCGCTTCGCCGAGGCCGCCGAGCATGTCCATCGACACCGCGTTCATCACCTCCGGATGGTCGAGCTTGAGGATGGCGGCCGGCCCGTCGAAATCGAGCGTGACGTGTTTGAATTGCATTGGTTTCCTCGGGTTTGATCCCGCGGTTGTTCCGCGGCAGTAAATGAGATGTCGAGCCATATTTGATTTTTAAGATGCACTTGTCCATGGTTGGAATTCTCTCGACCGGGATGGAAGCGCCTCATGGAAACGCATACCAGCATTTTCGATCTGAGCGGCCGCGTCGCCGTCATCACCGGCGGCAATGGCGGCATCGGCCTCGGCATCGCGCAGGCTCTGGCCGCAGCCGGTTGCAGCGTCTCGATCTGGGGCCGAAATGCCGAGAAGAACAGGTCCGCCGCGGCGACGATGGCGGGCGCTCCGGGCGAGGTCGATGCCCGGGTCTGCGACGTCACCGATGTCGGTTCGGTGAAATCAGCAATGGCCGCAACGCTGGAAAGGTTCGGCAGGGTCGACGGCTGTTTTGCCAATGCCGGCATCGGCGGCGGCGGACGGCATGCCTTCATCGACCGCACCGAGGAACAGTGGCGCACGATGTTCGCCACCAATCTCGACGGCGTATTTCATGTATTCCAGGTCGCCGCCCGCCACATGACCGAACGCGCCGCGGCCGGCGACCCGTTTGGCCGGCTGGTCGCGACCTCCAGCCTCGCCTCGCTGTTCGGCACCGCGCGCAACGAACATTACGCCGCGACCAAGGCCGCGATCAACGCACTATGCCGCGCGCTGGCCGTGGAATTGGCACGCCAGGGCATTACTTCAAACGCGATCCTGCCGGGCTGGATCAAGAGCGACATGACCGCGGGCATCTTGGCCAACGAAAAGTTCGTCGGCAACGTCATGCCGCGAATTCCGGTGCGGCGCTTCGGCGAACCGTCGGATTTTGGCGGCATCGCCGTCTATCTGATGAGCAAGGCTTCGTCGTATCACACCGCGGATTGCTTCGTGATCGACGGGGGATATACGGCGTTTTGAATTCCGGCTCGCTTCGGCCGCTGCGCCGTCGTCATTGCAAATCCCTCATATCCCTTTGCCGCGACGTCGTTGCAGATCTGCCGGTAGGCGCCGACGCCACCGATATAAGGCATGAATATCTGCGGCTTGCCCGGGATGTTGGCGCCCATGTACCACGAATTGGCCTGCGGATAGAGCGTAGTGGCGGCGACTTCGTTGACATGCGCGACCCACTTGTCCTCGGCGTCCTTCGTGGCCTCGATGACGTCAAGCTCGCACTCGCGGAGATAGCCGATGCAGTCGGCGATCCAGTCGACGTGCTGCTCGATCGACACGATCATGTTGCTCAGCACCGACGGACTGCCGGGGCCGGTGACGATGAACAAATTGGGAAAGCCCGCGCTCATCAATCCGAGATATGTCCGCGGGCCTTCCGCCCATTTTTGATTGAGCGTCCGTCCGTTTCGGCCGCGGAGTTCGATCTTTGCCACCGACCCGGTCATGGCGTCGAAGCCGGTGGCGAGCACCAGCGTGTCAAGCTCATAGTCTTTGCCGCCTGTGCGCACGCCGTCCGGAAGGATTTCCTCGATCGGATCGGATTTGATATCGACCAGCGTCACATTCGGACGATTGAAGGCGGCGAAATAGTCGCTGTCTATGCAGATGCGTTTGGTGCCGATCGGGTGGCTGTCCGGCTGCAGCAGTCTGGCCGTCGCGGGATCCTCGACAATCTCCGCGATCTTTTCGCGGACGAAATCGGCGGCGGTATCGTTGGCGGCCTTGTCGAGCGCCAGGTTGTTATAGACCGACATGAAGGTGAGGCCGCCGCGGCTCCAGCGCTGCTCATATCTGGCGCGGCGCTCATTGTCGCCGTCGTCGAGCGCGCCGCGGTCCGGCATGTCGGTGTAGATGCCGTTGCGCGCTTCCTCCCGGGCAAAGCGCCGGATTTCCGGATAGTCCGCGCGCCAGGCTTGCCGCTCCTGCGCCGTCAGCGCGGCATTGCGGGCCGGAATGCTGAAATTTGCGGTGCGCTGAAAAACCGTGAGATGGCTTGCCTGCTCAGCGATTACGGGCACCGACTGGATTCCCGACGAGCCGGTACCGATGATGCCGACGCGCTGACCGGTGAAATCCACCGGCTCATGCGGCCAGTGGCCGGTGTGATAGACTTGGCCCTTGAAGTCGGCGAGGCCCTTGATATCGGGCATGCGTGCATTCGACAGGCAGCCGGTGGCGAGCACGACGAATTGCGCCGCCACTGTCCTGCCATCGGAGGTCGTTACCGACCACCGGCTGGCGTTTTCGTCGAACAGCGCGGAGTCGACGCGGGTGCCGAACCGGATGTCGCGCCGCAGATCGAAGCGGTCGGCGACATGGTTCGCGTAGTTGAGGATCTCGGGCTGCGGCGCATAGCGCTCGCTCCAGTCCCATTCCTGCTGCAGCTCGTCCGAGAACGAATATGAGTACTGCATGCTCTCGACGTCGCAGCGCGCGCCGGGATAGCGGTTCCAGTACCAGGTGCCGCCGACGCCGTCACCCTGCTCGTAGACCCGCGCGGACAGGCCCAATCCGCGCAGGCGATGGAGCATGTACATTCCGGCAAACCCTGCCCCGACGATGACGACATCGAACGTGTCGGCGTCGGGGCTGTTGGCTTTACTGGAATCGGGCTGCAAGGCAGGCATCCGTTCGCGCTCCCTGATTTTGATTTGTGGCGGATACCATTCTACCCGATGCGCCAAAGTGCAAGAGACAAATCCGTTTTCCCGGCCTGCATACCAGTCAAGCGGGCCGACAGGTGAAATCAGGGCATCGCCATTGGTTCGTCATGCCCGGCCTCGCGCCGGGCATCCGCGCCTTAAAGGCGCTGAAGCAACAAAGGCGTGGATGGCCGGGACGAAGCCCGGCCATGATGAAAGTGAACCATTTTTCAATCCGACGGCGAGAGCAGGAAAATACTGACTGCTTTTTCGGCCAGGCTCTCAGGATGACGGCGGAGCTTGCTGCGCTTGGCACAGGCGGCCATGATGCGCTAGCGTGCCAATAGCCGGTCCAGCAAAACGGACCGTTGCAAAGGGCCGCAGGGAGTAAACCAGAAGATGAAATCGCCGCTTTGCGACATGCTGGGAATCGAATTTCCGCTGTTCGCCTTCAGCCATTGCCGCGACGTGGTCGCGGCCGTCAGCCGCGCCGGCGGTTTCGGCGTGCTCGGCGCCACAGCCCACACGCCGGAAACCGTCGAGCAGGAGCTGAAATGGATCGACAGCCACGTCGACGGCAAGCCCTATGGCCTCGACGTGCTGATCCCCGAGAACATTTCCACCGCGGGCGAAAAGGATGTCACCTGGAAAAGCCTCGAAGCGCGGGTGACGCCGGAGCATCGAACCTTCACCCGCAACCTCCTGAAAAAATACGGCATCGAACTGACCACGACGAACGTTGCCGACAACCAGCCGCAGCCGTTCGATGCGCAATGCGCGATGGAAGTGCTCGATGTCGCGTTTCGGCATCCGATCCGGCTGATTGCCAATGCGCTGGGCGTGCCGCCGAAGGCGATGATCGAGATGGGCAAGAAACATGGCGTGCCCGTGGCGGCGCTGGTCGGCGCCAAGGAACACGCGATTCGCCAGGTCGCCGCCGGGGTCGACATCCTGGTGGCGCAGGGCACCGAGGCCGGAGGCCACTGCGGCGAGGTGTCGACCATGGTACTGGTGCCGGAGGTGATCAAGGCGGTCAAACCTGTCCGCGACGTGCCGGTGCTGGCCGCAGGCGGCATCATGACCGGGCGGCAGATGGCGGCGTGCATGGCGATGGGCGCGGCGGGAGTCTGGACCGGATCGGTATGGCTGGCCACCGTTGAATCGGAGACGTCCGAAATCTTTCGGGAAAAGATGATCGCGGCTTCCTCGCGCGATGCCATCCGGTCGAAAGGGCGCACCGGCAAACCGGCGCGGCAATTGCGCTCGGTCTGGACCGACGCCTGGGATCGCGGTCCCGACAGCCCCGGCGCGCTGCCAATGCCGCTGCAGAGCATCATCAGCCGCAACGCGTTCAACTCGATCGACCGCTCAGCGGCCGCCGGCAACGCGCAGGCGCGCAACCTCGTCAGCTATTTCGTCGGCCAGGGCGTCGGATTAATCGACAGCGTGAAATCGGCCACCGCCGTGGTGCAGGAATTCAAGGAGGGTTTTGCCGAAGCGATCGAGCATATGAACGCACTGGTGGCGGAATGAAAAGCGCCGCGTCGGTCATTGCGAGGAACGCAGCGGCGGAACAATCCGGTCTTCCCTTGCAGCACGGGATTGCTTCGCCTCGCTCGCAAACGACGTCAAACTGCTGACCGGGGAAAACATGAACAGTGCAATATCGCCGGACCGCATCCCCGTCATCGTCGGCGTCGGCGAAATCGCCGATCACCCGCTCGAATTGACCGCGGGCCTTGAGCCGCTGGTGCTGCTTGAAGCGGCTGTGAAACGTGCAGGCGATGACGCAGGCGCACCGTTGCTCGGTGAGATCGACTCGCTCGACGTCGTGAACTTCCTGAGCTGGCGCTATCGCGATCCCGAACGGCAACTCGCAGCAAGACTCGGCATCAAGCCATCGCATTGCTATTACGGTCCGGTCGGCGGCGAGAGCCCGATCCGTTATCTGCACGAAGCCGCGCAACGCATCGCGCTCGGCGAAACCAAAGTTGCCATGGTCTGCGGCGCGGAAGCGCAGTCGACCGCGACCAAGGCGGAGCGGGCCAAAGTCACGTTGCCGTGGACGCCGTTCGCCCATGACGTGCCCGAACCGAAGCGGGGCGCGGCGTTTCAGAAGCCGATGGCGGTGGCGCTCGGCGTGTTCAGGCCGATCACGGTCTACCCGCTTTACGAGGCGGCAACGACCGCGCACTGGGGTCAGACGCCGCGCGAGGCGTTGGCCGAATCCGGCGAGCTATGGTCGCGTTTTTCGGCGGTCGCCGCCGACAATCCGCAATCGTGGATGAAGCGCGCGGTTTCGGCCGACACCATCCTGACGGCCTCACCCGACAACCGGCTGATCGCCTGGCCCTACACCAAGCTCATGGTCGCAAATCCGGCCGTCAACATGGGTGGCGCCGTACTGATGACGTCGCTGGCCCGCGCGCGTGCCGCTGGCATTGCCGAAGACCGGTTGGTATACGTCCATGGCGGCGCTTGCGCAGAAGAGCCGCGGGATTATCTGATCCGCGACCAGTTCTACGAAAGCCACGCGCAAAATGCGGTGCTCGGCGCGGTGCTCGGCATGGTCGGCGGCGATGGCCGGGCGTTCGACGCCGTCGAACTCTACAGTTGCTTTCCGGTCGTGCCAAAGATGGCGCGGCGGACGCTCGGTCTCGGCGCCGATGTGCAGCCGACGGTCACCGGCGGCCTGACCTTCCATGGCGCGCCGCTCAACACCTACATGACGCATGCGGCCTGCGCGATGGTGCGCAAGTTGCGCGGCGGCGCGAAACTCGGCCTGCTGTATGGACAAGGCGGCTTCGTCACAAAACATCACGCGCTGGTGCTGTCGCGGCAGGCGCCGCAGCAGATACTGGCGCAGGATACCAGCGTGCAGGCCGAGGCGGATCGCCGCCGCGGCGAAGTGCCTGAGTTTGTGACCGAAGCCGACGGCAAAGGCACCGTCGAAAGCTTTACCGTGATCTACGGCCGACACGGCGACGTCGAGCACGGCGTAGTGATGCTGCGCACCGCGGACAACGCGCGCGCCCTGGCACGGGTGCCCGCGCGCGACGCCGCGACGCTGGCGCATTTGACGAATATGGACCGCACGCCGGTAGGATCGTCAGGCGATATCATCAGCGCGGATGACGAGATACTGGAGTGGCGGATCGGCTAACGGTCCTGGACGCAGTGCGGCATTCTTCATGCTGCTTCCGCAGAGCCCGAGACCGTATCAAACACCACCGTCATTGCCGGGCTTGACCCTACTGGATGCACACATCTCGCCGTCATGCCCGGTACAAGGCCGGGCAGCGGTTCTACGTCATGGCCGGGCTCGTCCCGGCCATCCACGTCTTTGCCCCACATCAGAAAGAAAGACGTGGATGCCCGGCACAAGGCCGGGCATGACGGCGAGATGTGTGCATCCAGTAGGGCTTGACCCGGCAATCCATCCCCTTCGAAAGCTTCTTGCGAAGATGATGGATGCGCGGGTCAAGTCCGCGCATGACGAAGGGAAGGCGTTCGTTATGGCCCCGGCTCTGCAGCGCACCGCTTAGCGAGAGCTACTTCTCCGATACTTTCTTCGGCTCGCTGCCCTTGCCGGCGACCCGCACCTGGTCGCCATCGGCGATGCCGTCAGGCGGGGCGACGATGACGCGGTCGTCGGGGGAGACGCCCGAGGCAAGCTCGATGTCGCGGCCAAGATCGCGGGCGATGGTCACCGTCTTGAACAGCACCTTCTCGTCCGGGCCGACGGTCGCGACGCGCAGACCGTTCTGGTTGAAGATCAGCGCGCTGGCCGGAATATGCAGCGGCACCGCATCGCGCTGCAGGCTCATTTTGACGTTGGCATAGCCCCCCGGCATCAATTCGCCTTTTGAATTATCCAGGCCAAGCTGCATCCGCGTGGTACCGGAGGCGACATCGACCGATTGCGACGAAGCCTCGACGGTCGCGGCAAACATCCGTCCCGGATATTCCGGCATCGAGATGACGGCCTTGGCGCCGATCCTGATCGCGGGCACATAGCTTTGCGGGACATTGACATAGACCCGCAGCTTGCTGATATCGGAGATCACGAACATCGCAGGACCCGTGCCGCCGCCGGCATTGATCAGGGCGCCGACGTCGGTATCGCGCGCCGTGACGACGCCATCGAACGGCACCGTGATCTTCTTGTAGCCCGCCAGCGCTTCCAGCCGCTCCACATTGGCCTGGCCGGAATTGACCGCGGCCCTCTTGTTGGAAAGATCGGCGGTGCGCTCGTCGATTTCCTGCATCGAGACGAAATTGGAAGCGATCAGCGAGCGGCGGCGGGTCAGCGTTGCTTCCGATAGTTTGGCGCTGGCCTGCTGACTGGTGAGATCGGCCCTCGCCTGCAGCAATTGCTGGTCGAGGTCGGGCGCTTCGATTTCGGCGATCACCTGCCCCGCCTTCACCTGCGTGCCGATGTCGGCGCTCCAGGCCTTCAGGTAGCCGCTGACGCGCGCGTAGATCGGCGCTCGCTGATAGGCCTCGAGCCGGCCCGGCAGGTCGAGCGTCGCATTAAGCACTTTTGCATCCGGTAAAATCACCGCAACGGTCGGAACAGCCTGGGCGCCGGTCCACTCGCGCAGTTTTGTGCTGGAATCCTCGCGCGCACGGATTCCCGTAATCACCACCAGCACGGCGGCGACGCCGGCGATCACGCCGAAAATGCCCAACTTCCGGCGAGAAACCGCCGGGCCGTGTTCAGGGGGCATGCGACATCTCCGGTGAGGCGGCGGCTTTGGCGCCCTGCTTCTTATGTACCATACTAAACACCACGGGGACGAACATCAGTGTCGCAATCGTGGCAAAAATCAATCCGCCGATCACGGCCCGGCCAAGCGGCGCGTTCTGCTCGCCGCCCTCCCCGAGACCCAACGCCATCGGCGTCATGCCGATGATCATCGCCAGCGCCGTCATCAGCACCGGCCGGAACCTGACGAAGCCGGCTTCCAGAGCGGCTGCGACCGGGTCGCCCAGTTCTTCATAGCGCTCGCGGGCAAAGCTGATGACCAACACGCTGTTTGCAGTGGCGACGCCCATGCACATGATTGCGCCGGTCAGCGCGGGCACCGACAACGTGGTCTGGGTTGTGAACAGCATCCAGACGATGCCGGCGAGCGCCGCCGGCAGCGCCGAGATGATCACAAACGGATCGGACCACGACTGGAAGTTCACTACGATCAGCAGATAGATCAGGACGACGGCGGCAAGCAGCCCGAACAGCAGGCCGGAAAACGCGCTGTTCATGGTCTGCACCTGACCGAGCAGAACGACCGTGGAGCCCTTTGGTACGTCTTTCGCGGTGTCTTCGATGGCCTTCCTGACGTCCACGGCGACCGCGCCGAGGTCGCGGCCTTGTGGCGTCGCGTAAATCTGCACCATGGACTGGATGTCGTACTGCGACACGACCGCGCTGGATGTCGATCGCCTGATGTCGGCTATGCCGCCCAGAATCGGCGACTGCGGAACGCCGGCGGCGGTGACCGGCAAGGTTTGCAGCGCGCCGAGCGAATCAACCTGATATTGCGGCGTCTGCATCACGATCGAATAAGACACGCCGTTGTCGGGGTTTAAGTAATAGGTAGGCGCGACCTGCGAACTGCCGGCCAGGTTGACAACCAGGCTGTTGGTGACGTCGCGTTCCGTCAGTCCGACATATTGCGCGCGGGTGCGATCGACATCGATGTTGAACGTCGGATTGTTGGGCGATTGCTGGATACGCGCGTCAGCAATGCCGGGAATCCGGCGGATCCGGTTCAGTAACTTGTTGGCGTAGGTGAAATTCGCGGCAAGGTCCGCACCGCGGATCTGCAGGTCGATCGGCGCCGGCGCGCCGAAATTCAGGATCTGGCTGACGATGTCGGCAGGCAGGAACGCGAACTGCATGCCCGGAAACAGCCGCGGCAGTTGTTCGCGCAGCGCCCGGACATGTTCGTCCGTCGGCCGGTGGCCTTCTTTCAGCTTGATCTGGATGTCGCCGTCCTGCGGGCCGATCACGCCGGTATTGTTGTAGGTCATGTTGATGCCGCTGATCGGCATGCCGATATTGTCAGCCAGCGTCTCGATCTCGTTCGGAGGAATGATGTTGCGGATCGCCTTCTGGATGTCGGCGAACTGGTTGGCGGTTTCCTCGACCCGGGTGCCGACCTGGGTACGCACATGCATCAGGATGCCGCCGGCGTCGACCGATGGAAAGAAGTTGCGGCCGAGATAAGGCACCAGCAGGAACGACACGCCGACGAGACTCAGGAATCCGATCACGAAGACCGGCCGCCGGGTCAGCGCGAGGCCGAGGAGATCGCGATAGCCGGCGCGGAAGCGCTCAAAGCGCGCCTCAAAACCGCGCTGGAAGCGGACCAGCGGATTGCGCGACGGCGGCGGTCCCTCGCCTTCGGCATGATGGACGTGCGGCTGCAGCAGGTATTTGGCCATGGTCGGCACCAGCGTGCGCGACAGGATGAACGACCAGATCATCGCGAACATCACCGCTTCCGCCATCGGCACGAACAAAAAGCGCGCGACGCCCTGCAGGAAGAACATCGGCACGAACACGATGCAGATGCAGAGCAGCGAAACGAAGGCCGGCGTCACGATCTGCCGCGCTCCGTCCATGATCGCGGGCTCGACCGCCTTGCCCTGTTCCAGATGGTAATTGATGTTCTCGATCGTCACCGTGGCATCGTCGACCAGGATGCCGACCGCGAGCGCCAGGCCGCCCAGCGTCATGATGTTGAGCGTCTCGCCGATCGCCGAAAGCATCACGATGGCGCCGAGCACGGAAAGCGGGATCGAGACTGCGATGATCACGGTCGAACGCCAGCTTCCGAGAAACAGCAGGATCATCACGCTGGTGAGCAGCGCCGCGATGACGCCTTCGTTGGCGACGCCCTCGATCGCGCCGCGCACGAACAGCGACTGGTCGGCAATAAATCCGATCTTCAGCGCATCCGGCAGCGAGTCCTTGACGTCGATCACCTTCTGCTTGATGCCGGCGATGATATCCAGCGTCGAGGTCGACCCCGCCTTCAGCACCATCATCAGCACCGAACGGTTGCCGTCGACGTGGACGATATTGGTCTGCGGCGGGTTGCCGTCGCGCACGCTGGCGACGTCGCGCACATATACCATGGCGCCATTGACGGTCTTGATCGGCAGGTTGCCTAGCTCCTCCATCTTGAGCGGCGAGTTGTTCAGTTGAATGACGTATTCAAAGCCGCCGATCTTCTGCGTCCCCACCGGCGTGATCAGGTTCTGGGCGGCAAGCGCGTTGGCGACGTCCTGGCCCGACAGCCCGCGCGCCTGAAGTGCTACCGAATTGAGATCGATCTGTACCTGGCGCTGCTTGCCGCCGAACGGATACGGAATCGCGGCGCCTGGCACCGTGACCAGCGGCGTGCGCAACTGGTTGATGCCGATGTCGGCGAGGTTCTGCTCGGTGAGGCCTTCGCCGGACAGCGCTACCTGGATGATCGGCACCGTGGAGGCGCTGTAGTTGAGGATCAGCGGCGGCGTCGCGCCCGGCGGCATCTGCTTGAGCAGCGTCTGCGAAATCGCGGTGACCTGGGCGTTGGCGGTCTGGATATTGACATTGGGCTGGAAGAAAATCTTGATGATGCCGATGCCGTTGTACGAATTGGCGACGATATGCTCGATGTCGTTCACCGTCGTCGTCAGCGCGCGCTGGAACGGCGCGGTGATGCGCCCGGACATCTGGTCCGGCGGCAGGCCGGTATAGTTCCAGACCACGCCGATCACCGGAATCCGGATGTCGGGAAAGATGTCGGTCGGCGTTCGCAGCGCGGCCAGCGGCCCTATGATCAGGAGCAGCAGCGCCAGCACGACAAAGGTATACGGCCGGCTCAGGGCGATGCGGACCAGCGCGATCATGAAACGGGCATTCCTAAGGGCTCGGGCGAACGGCTATCCGGACTCGCGGGCGTCTGCCACTTCGCCCGCGCTGATGTACCCGAACTCGGTGGAAAATACCAATATCTGGCATTTATGAGTCCATGCAATCGGACGGTATCTTTAACGCCAGGAGCCTTTCAGGGGAACTCTCACGACAGTTTGATGCAGTTGCGTGTCCCGGGCGCGATGCAGCGCGTAGCTTTTGCGAAGCGCCGCTTCGCAGAACCGGGACCACGGTTTCTTCTTAAGTAACCAGGGCCCCGGCTCTGCAGCGCACCACGCCGTGAAGAACGGCGCGCTGCGCTGCGTCCGGGGCACGTCCCTAAACTTCCAGCTTGTCGCCGCCTTTCAGGTCCAGAATCTCGCGCGCTTCGTCGGAGGTGGCGACCTCAAGGCCGAGGCCCTCGATGATCTTGCGCGCCAGCGTCACCTGCTCGGCGTTGGAGGCGGCCATCCGTCCCGGCGCCGCCCACAGCGAATCCTCCAGGCCGACGCGAATGTTGCCGCCCATCGCTGCCGCCATCGCCGCGATCGGCAGCTGGTTTCGCCCGGCGCCGAGCACCGACCAGACGAACTTGTCGCCGAACAGTCGGTCCGCGGTGCGCTTCATGTGCAGCACGTCTTCGGGATGCGCGCCGGTGCCGCCCTGCAGGCCGAACACCGTCTGCACGAACAGCGGCGGCTTCACCATGCCCTGCTCGAGAAAGTAGTTCAGGTTATAGAGATGCGCGGTGTCGTAGCATTCGAACTCGAAGCGGGTGCCGGTCTCCGACAGCGTCTTCAACACGTATTCGATGTCCTGAAAGGTGTTGCGGAACACGATGTCCTTGTTTTGCAGATGCTTGAGTTCCCAATCGTGCTCGAATTTCTTGAAGCGGTTGAGCATGCCGAAGAACGCGAAATTCATCGAGCCCATGTTGAGCGAGGCGACTTCGGGCTTGTAGACCGCGGCCGGACGCACCCGCTCGTCCACCGTCATGGTCGGCGCCCCGCCGGTGGTGAGATTGACCACGCAGTTGGAGCGCTGCTTGATGATTTTCAGAAACGGCGCGAACGCCTCGGGACTTTGGTCGGGCTGACCTGTTTTCGGATTGCGGGCATGCAGATGCACGATGGCCGCACCTGCCTCGGCGGCGTCGACCGCGGCATCGGCGATTTCCTGCGGCGTTACCGGCAGCGCTTTCGACATTGACGGCGTGTGAATCGCGCCGGTCACGGCACAGGTGATGATGACTTTGCGGGCCATGGTCGCTCCCTTTCTCGTTTCCATCTCAGGACTTGTCGGGTTGGGCAGCCTTATGCGCGGCCAGCGCCGCGAGGCGCTCGTTGCGTCGCTGCGTCAACGCGGCGATCCGTTCGGGCGAAGGCTGCTCGGGCCAGGCGGCGATCACCCGGTCCACGTTCGGGCTTTGATAAACCTCGGGCCCGGCGGACGCCGACGCCAGCTCTTTATAGAAACCCGTATACCGCGCGCAATAATCCGGGATGCCGCCGGGGGCGTTGAGCTCGATCGTCTCGAACGGGCCGAGGAACGACCAGCGCAGGCCCAGGCCGTCCTTTACGGTATGGTCGAGGTCTTCCGCCGAAATATACCCCTCGCCAACCAGCCGGAAGGCTTCGGCCAGCAGCGCGCCCTGCAGCCGATTGAGGACAAATCCGTTGATCTCGCGGTTGACCGTGACCGGCACCTGTCCGATCTCGCGATAGATTTTCCGCGCGCGCGCGACACTTTCCGGCGCCGTCCATGGCGCCCCGCACAATTCGACCAGCGGCACCAGATGCGGCGGATTGACGGGATGACCGACCAGGCATCGGGCCCGGCCCGGCAGCATTTCGGTGAAGCGGGATGCTATGATCGCGGAGGTCGATGAGACCAGCAGCGCATCCGGCGGCGCCAGCCGGTCGAGCTCGGCAAATATCCTGATCTTCTGATCGACGTTTTCGGGCCCGTTTTCCTGGACGAATTCGACGCCCCTAACGGCATCCGCGACACTGGCGGCAATCGAAACCCGCGCCGCCGCGCCATCCGGATCGGCAGCGAGACCATGCCGCGCCAGCGCGTGCAGTTCGTCGCGGATCAGGCTGGGTGCCGCGGCGAGCGTCGGCTCATGTGTTTCGGTGAGCCGCACGTTCCAGCCGGCGCGGGCGAAGATCGCGGCCCAGGCGCGGCCGATCAGGCCGACCCCGACGATGGCGACATGCCGTTCCATTTCTTCATTCCCTTTGTTCACAGCCAGAGCACCTTGCGGCGCAAATCGAGATCGTCGCGCAGGGCCTTGGAAGGCCCTTGATGAATTACCTTACCCCGCTCCAGCGCGACCGTGGCGTCGGACAATGCCAACGCCAGGTCGAGATTGTGGTCGACGATGATAATGGCGATTTCCTTGCGCAGGCGATCGAAAGTCTCAAACAGCTGCTCGACCACGGTCGGCGCAAGGCCTTCGAACGGTTCGTCCAGCAATAGTACCCGCACGTCGCCGGAGAGCGCGCGCGCCACCGCGACCATCTGCTGTTCGCCGCCCGAGAGATAATCCGCCGGACTGTCGAGCCGCTCGCGAATCCGCGGGAAGTACTCGTAGATGCGCTCCCGCGTCCAGTGCACCCCATGGCCGGTCTGCCGCTTCAGGCCGCCGAGTTCGAGATTCTGCTCGACGCTCATGCCCGCGAACAGCCCGCGGCCCTGCGGCACATAGCCGATGCCAAGCCGCGCATTCTGTGCCGACGAGAGCCCGATCAACTCATTGCCCGCAAGCTTGATCGAACCGTTCGATGCCGGCGCGATGCCGATCAGAGTTTTCAGCAGCGTCGACTTGCCGGCGCCATTGCGTCCCAGCAGCGCGATGATCTCGTTGTCATGCAGCGTGAAATTCACGTCGTTGAGGATGTGGCTCTTGCCGTAGAAAGTATCGACATTGGCCACCGTCAGCAGGGCATTGACCCGGGCGGCGGTCTCGCGCGGACGCGCGGCGACTGCGCTCGCGCCCGAACCGATATAGACCTCCTGCACCTTGGGGCTGGCGCGGGCGTCCTCGACGGAACCGTCGAGCAGCACCCGGCCTTCATTCATGACCGTGACATGATCGGCCAACTGAAATACCCGGTCGATGTCGTGCTCTACCAGCAGTACCGGCAGATCGGCCGAGATGCGCTTGATGACGGCGCCGATACGCTCGCGCTCGGCGGCGGCAAGGCCGGCGAGCGGCTCGTCGAGCAGCAATATGCGCGGCGCGGTTGCCAGCGCCACACCCATGTCGAGCAGCCGCTGGCCGCCATAGGACAGCGTCCCAGCCTCGGCCTTTTCGATGCCGGCAAGCCCGAGATAGCGGATGGTGGCGTCGGTTTCCGCATTGACGACGTCGATCGACAGCGCGTTGACGACCGGATCGAAGCGGCGCGGATGCCGCGCCTGCGCCGCAAGGCGGATGTTTTCGCCGACGCTGAGCGCGGGAAACAGGTTGGTGATCTGGAACGAGCGGCCGATGCCGGCGGTTGCGATCTCTTCCGGCGTTTCGCCTGCAATCGGCTGGCCCATCAGCGAAACCGCGCCTTCGTCCGGCGGATACATGCCGGACAACAGATTGAAGGCGGTGGTCTTGCCGGCGCCGTTGGGACCGATCAGCGCGTGCAGCGTGCGGTCGGCGATGGAGATGTCGATGCCTTGCACCGCCTTGATGCCGCCAAAGCTCTTGACGATATGGCGGGCGGAAAGCACCGGGCCGTCGACGTGCGATTTCGGCCTAAGGAATTCGGGCAGCGGCAAGACCTCGATCCTGCGCGCCGACATCGCGGCGTCCTCGACCACCTTCTTGCGGAACGGCGCAAGCAGGCGCTCGGCCACGCCGACGAGGCCGGTCGGCGAAAACACAATAAAACCGACGAAGATCAGGCCGAACCAGAACAGCCAGTTCTCAGTGTAGATGCTGAGGAACTCGCGAAACAGGATGAAAAACAGCGCACCCAGCGCCGGACCCAAAAAGCTGCGCATGCCGCCGATCACGACCATGGCGAGGAGATCGCCGGAGAACGCCACCGAAATCGGATCGGCCGAGGTCATGCGGTTCTGGAACAGCAGCAGGATGCCGGCAAGGCCGGTGATGGAAGCGGACAGCACGAACGCTAGGAGCTTGTAGCGGTTGGTCGGATAGCCGAGGAAACGCGCACGCTGCTCGTTCTCCCGGACTGCAACGAGCACGCTGCCGACCGGCGAATTGTGAAACTGCCACAACAGGATCAGCACAAGATAAGCGATCAGCGCCACGAACCAGTAATAATAGGTCGAGGATTCCAGATTGAACCCGAGCAGCGTCGGCCGCGTGATGCCGCCGAGACCGTTCTCGCCGCCGGTGACCTCGGTCCAGCGGAACGAGATCGAATAAAGCATTGCCGCCAGTGCCAGTGTCAGCAGCGAGAAATACACGCCACGCCGGCGCAAGATCAAAAAGCCGAACGCGGTGGCGACGATTGCCACGATCAAAACGCCGGCGATGGTCGGGCCAAAAAACGAGTCGGGCGTCAGATTGCGCTGGATCAGCGCGGCGGCATAGGCGGCAAGCCCGAACCAGGCCCCATGGCCGAACGAGACGAGCCCGGTATGTCCAACCAGGATATTGAGCGCCATGCAGGCCAGCGCGAACACCACGACCTCGGTCGCCGAGGTCATGGTGAGGCCGAGCGCCAGCAGTATCGGCGGCAGCACCAGAAGGGCGAGGGCGGCGACGAACAGCGGAATCGGCAGGCGCTTCGTCATCGCGCTTACTCGAATCGCGTGATGCGCTCGCCGAACAGGCCGCGCGGCCGGAACAGCAGCACCAGAAGCATCAGCAGGTAGATCGCGGCCGTGGACGCCGCGGAATAGCCGATGCCGACCATCACGCCTTTGACAAGGCCGACCAGCAACGCGGCGGCGACCACGCCCCAGAACGAGCCGAGGCCGCCGATCACCACCACGACGAAGGCCGGGGTGATGATCTCCTGCCCCATCGCGGGGTGTACCGCATAGATCGGCGCCAACAGCACGCCGGCCAATCCGGCAAGGCCGATCCCGAGGGCTGCGACCGCCGACATGTAAGGCTGCAGCGAAATGCCGAGCGCGCCCACCATGTCCGGATTTTGCACGCCGGCCCGCACCACACGGCCGAACGAGGTCTTTTGCAGCAGCAGCCACAGCCCGGCGATGCAGGCTGCGGCGACGCCGAGCAGCACCATGCGATAGAATGAATAGATGAAACTGCCGAGGGCGACCTGGCCGCGCAACGCCGGCGGAATCGAATAAGACAGCGGCGGCGCGCCAAAGATCATTCGCAACGCCTGCTCGGCCACCATTGCCAATCCGAACGTCATCAATAGCGACAGGATCGGATCGGATCGATAGAACCTGCGGAATAGTAGCCGCTCGATCGCTACGCCGAGCAGCGCCACCGTGACGGGCGCCACGACAAACGCGCCGCCGAAGCCGAGATAGGGCGACACCACCAGCGTCAGGTAAGCGCCGATCGCAAAGAACGCGCCGTGGGCAAGGTTGACGATGCCGCCGAGCGAAAAGATCAGCGACAGCCCAAGCGCGATCAACAGGTAGTAGACCCCGTCAAGCAGCCCGTTGAGGATTTGCTGCGCCAGCAACATGGCGGACATGGTTTGGCCCCGCTGGATCGAGCGAATAACCCACACCGTCATTCCGGGATGCGCCCTCGGGCGCAGGCCCGGAATCCATACTCACGACGGTGGTTATGGATTCCGGGCTCGCGACTTCGTCACGCCCCGGAATGACGGTTGGTATTTCTCAGCTCGGGAACGTGCAGCTGTTCTCTTCCTTGGTCGCGGCAATCACTTCGAGATCCTCGTCCGGGCCGGGCACCGCCGGGCTCGAGGCGAAGATGTCCCACTGATTCTTGATCTTGTCGGCCGGCAGCGCGGTCACCGCGTACATTTCATGCATGAGCTGGTGATCCGAGCCGCGGAAATAGCCTTGCCGGGTCTTCAGCACGTCGAACTTGGCGCCCTTCTCGAAATGTTCGATGATCTTCGGCGATTCCGCGGATTTCAGTTCGTTGACGGTCTGCGCCACGATCTTGGTCGCGATATAATCGCCCCAGGCCTGGTTCTCCGGCGGCTTGCTGTATTTCTTGGTGAAGGCGGCGACAAACGACTTGGTGCCCGGCGTGTCGATGAGGTGATGCCAGACTACCGGCCAGGTACCGACGAAGTTGCCCTTGCCGGCCGCCCAGGCCAGCGCGGTATCGAAACCAAAACCGCCGACCGGGAAGGTCAGGCCGAACTCGGCATATTGCTTGAGGAAGTTGGTGATCTGGTTGCCGGCGAGATTGATGACGACCAGGTCGGGTTTTGCTTCCCGGATTTTCAGCAAGTAGGCCGAAAAATCGGTGGCGTCGGTCGGCACCAGATCGTCGCCGGCAAAATTGCCGCCATTGGCTTCCATGAAGCGTTTTGAGACTTTGAGCAGATCGTGGCCGAAAGCGTAGTCCGCGGTCAGGGAATACCACTTCTTGCCCTTGACCAGTCCATCGCGCAGGAACGAGCGGCCGACGGTTTTCACATACATCGAGTTCTGCGATTCGACGTGGAACATGTAGCGCTGGCAGTCCTTGCCGCGCAGCGCGTCGGAATTACCGCCGGTGTTGATGAACAGCGTCTTGTTGCGCGAGGCGACCTGCGCGATGGTCAGGCACGAGGCGGACGAAATCTCGCCGATGATGCAGGCGACCTTGTCGCGCTCGATCATGCGCTCGGCCTTGGTCGAGGCGGTCTGCGGATTGACCGAGTCCTCCTTCAGCAGTTCGACCTTGCGTCCCATCATGCCGCCGGAAGCGTTGATCTCTTCCACCGCGAGATCAATCGCCATCACCGCGTATTCCCCTAATGGCCCGAGGAACCCCGTGCGCGGCGTCAGATGGCCGATCCTGATCACGTCTGCGGTCTGTGCGCGCAACACCGCCGGCGCGGAAATTCCAGACACCAGTGCAAGTCCGCCCGCGGTTTTCAACAAGCCACGGCGCGTGAATCGATTGTCGTTCGACATGGTTTTTTCTCTCCCTGATGCGTTCGCCCGGCGGCGCCGCTTTTTTTGTCCGGCGACGCGGCGCCTTGCGTTGTGCGCTGGTGTCGCTTGCCGTGATGCTGGATCGCAGCTAGGGTCGCAAAAGATCAGGTCTTTGTCGAGTCCGCATGGATTTAGAACTCAAGGGTTTGCGGGTGTTGGTGACGGCGGGCGCCAACGGCATCGGGCTTGCGATCGCGCGCGCCTTCGCCGGAGAAGGCGCCAAGGTCCATACCTGCGACGTCGATGAAATGGCACTGAACGCCCTCGCCCGCAGCGATCCAGGCATCACGCGAACGGCTTGTGATGTATCCGACCGCGCCGCGGTCAAGAACCTGTTCGCGGAGGCAACGGCGAAACTCGGCGGCCTCGACGTGCTGGTCAACAACGCTGGAATTGCGGGGCCGACATCGAAGGTCGAGGAGATGAATCCCGAAGACTGGGACCGCTGTCTTGAGATTTGCCTGACCGGACAGTTCAACTGCGCCCGCCTGGCGGTGCCGCTGCTGCGGCGGAGCGCGAACGCATCGATCGTCAACGTTTCGTCGGCCGCCGGCCGGCTGGGCTTTGCAATGCGCACGCCCTATGCCGCTGCGAAATGGGGCGTGATCGGTTTCACCAAATCGCTGTCGATCGAATTGGGGCCGGACAACATCCGCGTCAACGCCATCCTGCCCGGCCTCGTCGCCGGCGACCGGCAGCGCCGCGTGCTCGAAGCCAAGGCGCAGCAGCGCGGCATCTCCTTCGCCGAGATGGAACGCACCGCGTTCTCCTATACCTCGATAAAGGACTATGTGACGCCGCAACAGCTAGCCGACCAGGTCCTGTTCATGTGCAGCCCGCGCGGCAAGACCATCTCCGGCCAGGCGATCTCGATCTGCGGCGATACGCAGATGCTGGGGTGACGTCGTCCCTGCGAAAAACTCCGCCATCATTCCCGAGGCGCCCGCCTGCGGCCCATCCTCAGGATGACGGCAGCGGCTACTGCATCAGCTTCAGCGCATCTGCGAAGAAGTCCGGACCGCCGAAATTGCCGGACTTCAGCGCCAGCAGCATCTCGCCGTCCCTGGCGCCGACGGCGCGCAGCACGGGCACGCCCGCGGCGATTTCGGGGCCGACGAGAAAGCCGGGAATGCCGAGGCGATCCACCACGGCCCCGGAGGTTTCGCCGCCGGCGACAACAAGACGCCGCACGCCAGACGTCACCAGGCCTTCCGCAATATCCGCCATCGCCTGCTCGATCGCGTGACCGGCGGCGTCGCGGCCGTGCCGCGCCTGCAATGCGGCCACCTGATCGGGCGTCGAACTGCTCGCGATCAGAATCGGGCTTTCTGCAAGCCGCGTCTTCGCCCAGTCGAGTGCGCGTCGCGTTTCGGCCCTGCCTGCGACCACCTGTTCGGGGTCAATATGCAGCACCGGCATCGTCTGTTCTGCCTTGGCGATCTGCTGCAGCGTCGCCTGCGAACAACTGCCAGCGAGACACGCCGCTGGTCCGCCGACGGAGTTTCCGGAAATGTCCGTCGCTTTATTCGTCTTGACGCGGCCCGACGCCACCAGCGCGCGCGCAAGGCCGAGGCCGATACCCGACGCGCCGACCGATACACGATGATCCAGCGCGACCGTACCGATGATTTCGAGATCGCTGGCGAATACCGCGTCGGCAACTGCCGCAGCGAAGCCTTGCCTCGAAAGCTCCGCAAGATGCGCGCGAACTGCGTCCGCACCGCCGGCAACCACCGAAAGATCGACAAGTCCGATCCGAAGCTTGCTCTGCCGCGCCAGCACCCGCACCAGATTGGAATCGTGCATCGGATTGAGGGGATGATCCTTCAGGGGGCTCTCGTTGAGCGGCACGGAACCGACGAACAGATTGCCCTGATAGACGGTGCGGCCTGTTTCCGGAAAGGCCGGCGTCACCAGCACGACGGCGTTGCCGGAATCGGCGCGCAGCGCATCCATGACCGGGCCGATGTTGCCGGCATCCGTGGAATCGAAGGTGGAGCAGATCTTGAACAGCACATGCGAGGCGCCGCGCCCGCGCATCCATTTTTCGGCCGCGCGCGCCTTGGCTACCGCCTGTGACGCCTCGATGGAGCGGCTCTTCAGCGCGACCACGACGGCGTCGACGTCGGGCAGATTCAGATCACCCGGCGGCACGCCGATGGTCTGCACCGTGCGCAGGCCGCAGCGCGTCAGCGTGTTGGCGAGGTCGGACGCACCCGTATAGTCGTCAGCGATGCAGCCCAGCGCCAGCGTCACGATCTCGCTCCGGCGTAGGGTTGAAACCAGCCGAGGCCTTCGACCGTGCGGCCGCGCGGGTTGTATTCGCAGCCGACAAAACCGTTGTAGCCGAGCCGGTCCAGCTCCTCGAACAGGAACGGGTAGTTCAATTCCTCTCCGTCCGGTTCGTTGCGCGAGGGGATGCTGGCGATCTGGACGTGCCCGATGATCGGCATCATCGCGCGCATCCGCATGGTGACGTCGCCATGGATGATCTGGCAATGATAGATATCGAACTGCAGCTTCAGGTTCGGAAGATTCAATTCGGCGATCAGGTCGCGCGCGAAAATAAAATCGTTGAGGAAATAGCCGGGCACGTTGCGCGGGTTGATCGGTTCGATCACAACGTCGATGTCTTCAGGGGCGAGGAACTCGCTCGCCCATCCCACCGACTTGCGAAACGCCGCCACCACTTTCGGATCGCCGCGATCGGCGATGCCCGCCATCAGATGCAGGCGTTTGACACCGGTCGCCTTGGCATAGGGCAGCGCGGTGCGCAGGCTCTGCTGCAAATCGCCAAAACGGTCGGGCAGCGCCGCAAAGCCCTTTTCGCCGGCGTCCCAGTTGCCCGGCGGCAGGTTGAACAGCGCCTGGGTCAGGCCGTTGCGATGCAGCCGTTCGCCAACCGCTTCCGCCGGGTGATCGTAGGGGAACAGGAATTCGACCGCGGAGAAGCCCGCTTTCGCCGCCGCGTCGAAGCGGTCCAGGAACGGAACTTCGTTGAACATCATGCTGAGATTGGCGGCAAAACGGGGCATCTTTTTTCCTTTTGGTCTCCGTCCTTGCGAGGAGTGCAGCGGCAAAGCAATCCGGTTTTTCTTTGCGGTCTGCGGATCGCTTCCCTCAATGACCGAGTCAGTTCTCGCCGGGAAGCCTGGTCCCGGTTACCCGGGCATACATCCGCGCCACTGAAGCGTCGTCGTCGCGGCCCATGCCGGAAGCCGAGGTCATCAGGAACATCTGCAGCGCGGCGGCAGATACCGGCACCGGAAACTTCGCCGTGCGCGCCATGTCCTGGATGATACCGAGATCTTTGACGAAAATATCCACCGCACTGCGCGGCGTATAGTCGCCGTCGAGCACCTGCGGCATGCGGTTCTCGAACATCCAGGAATTGCCGGCCGACGCCGTGATCACCTCGTAGACCCTGCGGATGTCGAGCCCCTGCTTGGCGGCGAAAGCGATCGCCTCGGAGGCGGCGGCGATATGCACGCCGGCGAGCAGCTGATTGATCATCTTGAACGCCGCGCCCTGCCCCGCCGCGTCCCCAAGCTCGTAGAGCTTTGCCGCCATCGCGTCGAGCGCGGGCCGCGCTTTGGCGAAAGCGGCGCCACTGCCCGATGCGAGTATCGTCAATTCGCCCTGCGCCGCGCGTTGCGCGCCCCCGGAAATCGGCGCATCGAGATAATGCCGGCCGGTCGCTTCAAGTTGTTTCGCCAGCCGCCGCGCCACATCCGGATCCATCGTCGCGGACGAGACGAACACCGCGTCCTTTGCCAGCGTTTCGGCAACGCCGTCCGTGCCGAACAAGATGGTCTCGGTCTGCGCGGCGTTGACCACCACGCTGACGACGATGTCGGCATCCTTGGCGGCTGCAGCCGGCGTCTTTTCGCCCAGCCCGCCATCGGAAACAAACCGGGCGACGCTTTCGGCCGCGACGTCGCAGCCGATGACTTCGAAACCGGCGCGCCGCAGCGAGGTCGCCATGCCAAACCCCATCGAACCCAGTCCGATGACGGCGACGCGCGGTTTTTCGGATGCAGGCTTGGGCATGCGGCGCTTCCTTTTTCCTTGTTGGCCTTTGGATAACACGGCTTGGCCGCGCTGCCAAAGCGTGGGAAAAGCCTGCCATGGACGAGACGAAACTCCGCGATGATATTTGCCGCTTCGGCCGCTCGCTGTTCGAGCGCGGGCTCACTCCAGGCTCGTCGGGCAATATCAGCGTCCGCTGTGAGGACGGCGGCTGGCTGGTCACGCCGACCAACGCCTCGCTGGGCGCGCTCGAGCCGGCGCGTCTTTCGCGCCTCGGCGCCGACAACCGCCTGGTGTCCGGCGATGCGCCTACCAAGGAAATCCCGCTGCATTCTGCGCTGTACGAAACCCGAAAGGCGTCGCGGGCGATCGTCCATCTGCATTCGACGCATTCGGTGGCGCTGTCGATGCTGCCGGAGATCGATCCACGCGCCGCCTTGCCGCCGATGACGCCCTATTACCTGATGAAATGCGGCGCTACCGCCCTGGTGCCGTATTATCGGCCCGGCGATCCGGCCGTGGCCGATGCCATCAAGGGGCTTGCCGGGAAATACACGTCCGTGCTGCTGGCCAATCACGGTCCCGTCGTTGCGGGCGATTCGCTTGAAGCCGCGGTGTTTGCGATGGAGGAACTGGAGGAAACGGCAAAATTGTATCTGCTGCTGCGCGGGCTCAATCCGCGCTACCTGACGCCGGCGCAGGTCAAGGACCTGTCGAAGACGTTCGGGCTATCGCTGCCCGAGCACTCGCCCCACACACCGCCGCCATCCTGAGCGCCTGACCGAAAAAGCAGTCAATATTCGCTGCTCTCGCCGCGGGATCGAAAATGGTCCGGCGTTCGTCATGGCCGGGCTTGTCCCGGCCATCCACATATTTCCTGCTTCAGCGCCTTTAAGACGTGGATGCCCGGCACAAGGCCGGGCATGACGAACCAAAGGCGACGCCTGATGTCATGGGATACTTTTTCGGTCAGCCTCTCGAGATGACGGGGAGTATGCGGGCGATGCGGTATGACCTATAACCCCAAATAGGCTTTCCTCACATCCGGATTGCCCTTGATCTCGGCCGCCGCCCCCTGCATCAGCACCCGGCCGGTCTGCAGGATGTAGGCGCGGTCGGCGATATCGAGACACTCGGCCATGCGCTGCTCGACGATCAATACAGTCATTCCGGCGTTGCGTATCTCCTTTACCGCCGCGAAGATTTCGTCGACCAGCTTGGGCATGATGCCTTGCGACGGCTCGTCCAGCATCAACAGCCGCGGCCGGGTCATCAACGCGCGGCCGATCGCCAGCATCTGCTGCTCGCCGCCGCTGAGCGTCTCGGCGCGCTGCTCAAGGCGCTCGGACAGCCGCGGAAACAGCTTGAACACCAGCGCCAGCGGTTCATCGCGGTCGGCCTCGCCGCGATAAAGATAGCTGCCGAGCCGCAAATTGTCGCGTACCGACAACCGCGGAAACAGCCGACGATTCTCCGGCACATAGGCGATGCCGCGCGCGGTGATCAGGTGCTGCGCCATGCCGTCGATCCGCGCGCCATCGAACGTGACCGTGCCGGAGCGCGGCCGTTCGGCCCCGGCGATGGATTTCAGCAAGGTCGATTTGCCGGCGCCATTGGCCCCTGCGACGCAGACAATCTCACTCTTGGCGACTTCGATACTGACCGATGAAATCGCGACCAGCCCCCGATACGCGGTGGTGACTTCATGCGCCGACAGCATGACGATCCCCGAGATAGGCGGTGATGACTTTCGGGTCGCGAACGATATCGGCCGGCTTTCCCTGCACCAGGATCTTGCCGAGATCGAGCACGATGGCGCGGTCGACCAGCGGCATCACGATTTCCATGACGTGTTCCACCATGAGTACGGTGACGCCGGTCGCCCGCACCCGGCGCACCAGTTCGACCCCCGCCTGAGCCTCGATCGGCGTCAGCCCGGTGAGAACCTCGTCAAGCAGCAGCAGTTTCGGTTCGGTCGCCAGTGCACGGGCAACTTCGAGGCGTCGTTTCTCGGAAGGGATGAGCTCGCTGGCAAGCACGTCGGCGCGCGCGG
The DNA here is from genome assembly GCF_964252615.1 of uncultured Bradyrhizobium sp. Lineage (NCBI taxonomy): Bacteria > Pseudomonadati > Pseudomonadota > Alphaproteobacteria > Hyphomicrobiales > Nitrobacteraceae > Bradyrhizobium > uncultured Bradyrhizobium sp. The sequence continues at coordinate 152,660 of NZ_CAXUNQ010000005.1, read as the reverse complement.
CGAGGCCTGCGAATTCCAGTACCTCATGGGCCTTGCGGCGCGCGTCGCGCATTACCGTGGTTCGGATCAGGGCGCCGACAATGACGTTGTCGATCACCGTCATGGTTTCGAAGCTTTTCACCACCTGGAACGTCCGCGCAATGCCGCGCTGGCAGCGTTGCGCCGCAGGCAGCGCGGTGACGTCTTCGCCATCGAACAGTATCGAACCCTGGGTCGGCGGCAGTACGCCGGCAACCAGATTGAACAGCGTCGATTTTCCGGCGCCGTTCGGACCGATCAATCCGACGATCTCGCCGCGGCCGACCGAGATCGAAATATCGCTGTTGGCGATGAGGCCACCGAAGCGCTGCCATACGCCGCGGGTTTCGAGCAACGCCGTCATTGCGCCACCCTTTTGCGGCGCGGTGAGAACAATCCGACCAGGCCTTCCGGCCGCGCCAGCGAGATCAGCACGATCAGCGTGCCGTAGACGATCAGATCGACGCCGCGGCCGGAGCCGCCGATGAAGGACCGCGTCAGTTCGGTAAGCGGGATCAGGATGACCGCGCCGAGCACCGGCCCCCACAGCGTGCCGATGCCGCCGAGCACCGCGGGCAGCGCCATCAGCAGCGAGAACTGAAATCCCATGACGCTTTCGGGATCGATATAGGACACGAACTGCGCATAAAAACTGCCTCCAACGGCGGTCAGGAACGCCGAGACGGCCGCCGCGCCCATCTTGGAATTGAACACGACCACGCCGAGGCTTTCGGCGGCATCGGGATTGTCCTTCACCGCGCGCCACCAGAAACCCCATTTTGAATCCTCGAGCCACCAGGTCACCAGCCAGGCGATGCATGCCAGCACCAGCGCAAAATAAAAGTAGGGCAGCTTGCTGCGGGTGAACTGGAACTTGAGCCAGCTGTCTCCCCGCACGGGAATGTCGATGCCGAGCGCGGCACCGACCCAGTCCCAGTTCTGGAACAGCAGCAGCGCGATTTCAGCAATCACGATGGTGGCGATGACGAAGTAGTGCCCGCGCAGCCGGAAACAGGGGTAGCCCAGCGCCATCGCGATGGCCGCGGAGATGACGCCGCCGCCGAGCATGCCGAACCATGGCAGCACGCCGAATTTGGTGAACAGGATCGCGGTGGTGTAGGCGCCGAGGCCGAAATAGAGCGCATGGCCCAGCGAAATCTGTCCGCAGTAACCGCCGAGGATATTCCAGCTTTGCGACAGCGCCGCATACATCAAGGTCAAGACCATGATGTTCTGGACATAGACGTCCTTGACGAATAGCGGCGCCAGCGCGGCGACGGTCGCAAGGACTGTTGCGAGTACCAGGTCGCGGCGGCGGCGGCGGGCAAAGGCCGTGTCCATCACATCGACCCGAACAGGCCGCGCGGGCGCACGAACACCACCAGCAGATAGACCGCGTAAATGCCGACCGATTTCAGCGACGGCGGCATAATCAATGCGGTGACAGCTTCGACCAGGCCGACGATGATGCCGCCGGCGAAGGCGCCGAATACGCTGCCGAAGCCGCCGAGCGCCACCGTGACATAGGCGATCAGCGCAAACGAGGCGCCGACGTCGGGATAGATATAGAAGAACATCGCCATGATCGCGCCGGACAGCCCGACCAGCGCCGCGCCGAGCCCCCAGCCCAGCGCGAATACGCGGTTCTTGTCGATGCCGACCAGCGCCACCGCGCCGGCATCCTCGCGCGTCGCCTCAAGCGCGCGGCCGAAATCGGTCCGGTTGATGAAGAAGTACAGCGCGGCGAAAGCGGCAATCGACACCAGCGCGCCGGCCAGTTGCGGCACCGGCAGGAAGATGCCGGCAACGGAGATCGTTTTGCCGCCGAGCCAGGACTGCGGGATGCTGCGATAGTCCGGCGTGAAGAAGAACTGCGCCAGGCCGCGCATCACGATGGCCAGGCCAAAGGTGGAAAAAATCTGCACCATGCCGGCATTGGCCTTGGCCCGCACCGCAAAGCGCACGATCACGAGATACACCACCGCACCGAACACGAACAGGGCGGCGGCGACAAAGGGCGCCGACAGCAACGGATCCAGCGCGGAGAACGCGAACAGGAAAAACGTCGCATACATCGCGATCATGAGAAATTCGCCGTGCGCGAAATTCACCACGTCCATCAGGCCGAAGATCAGTGCAAGGCCGACCGCGATCAAGCCATAGAGAAGCCCCATCAGCAGGCCGCTTGCCAGGCTCTGGACGATGGTTTCGGCGGTCAAGGGCTTGTCCTCTCAACGAGGCGTCCCCGCGCAGGCGGGGGCCCATAAACACCGGCGCTGCTTGACGCGCGAGGACGCGAGGTCGTAGCCAAAATGATGGTCCCGTGGTTATGGGTCCCCGCCTTCGCGGGGACGACACCGTGTTTGCGGTAAAAGTGCCGCTTACTTCATCGGCCAGATCGCGTCGGCGACCGCCGCCTGCGATGGAAAGATGGTGACGAACTTGCCGCCGCTATATTGCAGCAGCACCGGGTCGGCGTCGTTGTTCTGGCCCATGTCGTCGAATTTTACCCGTTTCCACGGCATGATCGTGTTCTCGCCGGGCATGTCGGTCGCCACCAGCGCTTCACGAATCTTCTCGCCGTCGGTGGATTTGGCGCGATTGATGGCATCCGCCATGACGATCAGCGCCATGAACTGCCGCGACGAGTAGTCGTTGAAATCCTTGCCGGACCGTTCCTTGTACATGTCGTTGATCTTGCCGACTACCGGCCGCTTGGCGGCGAGATCGAGCGAAAAGCTGCCGCGCGAGATCACACCCTCGATCTTGTCGCCGACCGCGTCATACAGCGCCTTCTCGGAAAACCCGGCATCCTGCGCCACGATGTTCTTCGGCCTGTAGCCGAGTTCGCCCATGGTCTTGACCAGAAGGATACCATCGGTGGTGTAGCTCGAGGGCATCAGCACGTCGGCATTGGCCGCCTTCAGCTGCTGCACCTCGGCGGTCAGCGAGGGCGAGTTGGCGCGGTATTTGATGTCGGCGACGACCTTGTAGCCGCGGTCGGCGGCCAGCTTGAGCTGCGCGTTGGACGAGTCGGTGCCGTAAATGGTGTCCTCGTGGAACAGCGCCAGTGTCTCGATTTTCTGGCCTTTTTTCTTCAGAGCGTCGAAGAAGTCGAACATCGCAGTCGAGAACATCTCGTCATGCGGTGCGGCGCGGAAATAAAATTTGAGGCCGCGGCGATGCAGGCTCGGCGACGAATTATCCGCCGAAATGAACGGGATTTGATAACGCTCGCAGATCTGGCTCACCGTGACTGCAACGGCGCTCTGGTAGGTGCCGACGATGGCGCAGACTTTCTCCTGCGTGATGAGACGCTCGGCTTCGGCGCGGCCCTTTTGCGGATCGGCCTGGTGATCGGCGAATACCAGGCGCACCTTGGCGCCGCCCAGTCCGGAGAGACCCTCGCCTTTCGCCAGCGGCAGCTCAAAATCGTAGTTCTTGTTGATCACGTCCGCGGCTGTCTCGAACGCCTTCTGGGCATCGACCCCGATTTGCGCGCTTGCCCCCGATAACGGATAGATCAGGCCGATCACCACCTCGGATGTTTGCGCACGCGCCGCGATCGGCAGCAGCGCTGCGGTGGCGGAGGCTCCGAGCAGCAGGTTTCGGCGAGTGATGGTCATCAGGTCGTCCTCTGTTGGCGTCTTATCGATAAAGGGTTGAACGTGGGGGTAAAGCCTCAAAGAACGGCAAGCTGCTTGTTCTTGAGGTCGGTGACGAGCATCAGGCCCGGCGCATGTGTGATCGCGAATGACAGCTTCGCGGCTGCAATTACTGCTTGCGGGGTGACGCCGCAGGCCCAGAATACGGGAATCTCGTCGTCGTTGATGGGTACCGCGTCACCGTAATCGGGTTTTGCGATATCGGCGATACCAATCGAGTGCGCATGGCCGAGATGGACCGGCGCGCCATGCACGGAAGGAAAACGCGAGGTGATCTGCACCGCGCGGATCGCGTCCGCCGGTTTGAGCGGCCGCATCGACACCACCATCGGACCGGCGAAGGGACCCGCGGAAACGCAGGCGATGTTGGTACGGTACATCGGAACGCGCACGCCGCACTCGATGTGGCGGATCGGGATATCGTCGGCCAGCAGCGCTTCCTCGAACGAGAACGAGCAGCCGATCACAAAGGCCACCAGATCGTCGCGCCAGTGCGCCATGATATCGGTCGGCTCCTCCACCACCTCGCCGTCGCGCCAGACCCGGTAGCGCGGCAGGTCGGTGCGAATGTCAAGATCGGCGCCGAGCGATGGAATGCGGGGGTCGCCGACCTCGGACATGCCGATAATCGGACATGGTTTCGGATTGAGCTGGCAGAAGCGGTGGAACGAGGCCGCAAGCTTTTCCGGCAGGATGGCAAGATTGCCCTGAACGAAACCGTTGGCGACGCCGGCGGTGCTTGACGCCACGCCGGCGCGGCAGGCATGGCGTGCCGCCACGCTTGGGGACGACGAGTCGGCGGCTGCGGAATCCGCTTTCCGTTCCGATCTCGCCAGGCTGGTCATCGTCGCGCTGCCCATTTGTTTCGACAGCCAGAAACACACAAGCCTATCATAATGTCTAATCGTCGTATTTGATCAAGATCGATAAATACGTCTTATCGAACTTTGGGCTTCGCACGCATGACCGATTTCAAGGCGATCGAGACATTTCTTTGGGTCGTAACGTTGGGAAGCTTTCGGGGTGCGGCCCAAAAGCTGAACACTACCCAGCCTGCGATTTCGCAGCGGATCGCCCAGCTTGAACGCGAGGTCGGCGTCAAGCTGCTGCAGCGCGACCGGCGGATGGTGCTGCCGACGCCGAGCGGCCGGCAGTTGATGGTCTATGCAGAGAAACTGATCGGAATGCGCTCGGAAATGCTGGCGGCGGTGGGCGACCGCTCCGCGATGCGCGGCGTGCTGCGGCTTGGCGTCGCCGAAACCATCGTGCACACATGGCTGTCGCAACTTATCAAGAGCGTCAATCGGGCCTACCCGAACCTGTCGCTCGAAATCGAAGTCGACATCACCTCCAATCTGCGCACGCGGCTGCTGGCGCAGGAAATCGAACTGGGGTTTCTGCTCGGACCGCTGACGGCGCCGGCCGTTCGCAATCGTCTATTATGCGACTATTCAATAGGTTTTCTCGCGAGTCCGTCGCTCGGGCTCGGCGCCGGAGTGCTCACGGTGCACGACTTGGCGAAGTTCCCGATCATCACCTTTTCGCGCAAGACGCAGCCTTACGAAATCGTGCGTTCGCTGTTCAATCGTCCAGACCTGCCGCCGATGCGGCTGCATGCCAGCGCCTCGCTGGCAACCGTGATTCACATGGCTATCGAAGGCCTCGGCATTGCCGTGATCCCGACCGCGATCGTCGAGAACGAAATGGCCGACGGCCGGCTGCATTTGCTCTCGACCAGCCTGCAGATATCTCCGCTGACCTTTACGGCAAGCTGGCTGGCATCCCCCGATACGGTGGCTATCGAACGCGTGGCGGAACTTGCCGGCAAGCTGGCGCAACAGGAGCGCGTTGTTGACGCGCCGCCGCGGGCGCGTCATTGAACGTGCAACGCCTGCGATCACCCTGTCCAAGATCCGGAAAAGCGCATGACGACAATCGCGTCCAATCTGCAAATCGACTCCGCAAGGCTGTGGGATACCATCCATGAAACCGCTGCATTCGGCGCCACGCCCAAGGGCGGCGTGCGGCGGCTGACGCTGGGCCCGGAGGACAAGCAGGTGCGCGACTGGTTTCGCCGGGCATGCGAAGCAGCCGGCTGCGAAATGCATGTCGATGCGCTCGGCTCCATGTTCGCCTTGCGCAAGGGGCGTGACATGTCGAAACCACCCATCGGGCTTGGCTCGCATCTCGACACCCAGCCGACCGGCGGCAAGTTCGACGGGGTGCTCGGCACGCTGGCGGCGCTCGAGGTCGTGCGCACGTTGAACGACGCCGGCATCGAAACCGAGACTCCGATCTGCATCGTCAACTGGACCAACGAGGAAGGCTCGCGCTTTGCACCTGCGACCATGGCGTCGGCGGCCTATGCAGGCGATTACACGACGGAGAATATTCTCGCGCGTACCGACGCCGCCGGCATCAGCGTCGGCGAGGCGCTCGACGGCATCGGCTATCGCGGCGGCGAGTCGGTCGGCGCGCGCAAACTCGGCGCCTTCGTCGAACTGCATATCGAGCAAGGACCGCTGCTGGAAGCCGAGAACAAAACCATCGGCGTGGTCGAGCGCGGCCAGGGCATCGTCTGGTACGACGGCAGAATTACCGGCTTCGAAAGCCACGCCGGCACCACGCCGATGCCGCTGCGCCGCGACGCGCTGGCGACGCTGTCGGAACTCGTGCTGGCGCTCGAGCGCATTGCAAAGGCGCATGGACCGAATGCAGTCGGCACCGTCGGCGAAGCCGTGATCGCCGCGCCATCCCGCAACGTCATCCCCGGCGAAATTGCGTTCACCATGGATATCCGCAGTCCCGATTCGGAAACGCTGGACGCCATCGACAGCGATCTGCGCGCCGCCGCCGCTGAGATCGCGATCCGGCGCAAGGTGGAAATCTCGATCGATGCAATCTGGCGCAAGCCGCCGACCATATTCGATGCCAGGCTGGTCGATGCAATCGAAAACGCCACCAGGACGCTGGGGTATACCCATCGCCGTATCACTTCCGGCGCCGGCCACGACGCCTGCAATCTTGCCAACGTGGTGCCGGCCGCAATGATCTTCGTGCCCTGCAAAGACGGCGTCAGCCATAATGAACTCGAAGACGCCACCCAGGCTGATTGCGCCGCCGGCGCCAACGCCCTGATGCATACGGTGCTGGCGCTGGCCGGCGTCGCATCCTGACCAGAATGGAGGCTCCGGTGCGCGGTGTATTCGTCGATGCCAATGAGTCGCTGGCGGTGATTTTCGAGCGGCTGGCAAAGCCGGACGATCCGTCCGTTCGTATCAACCGTGATCCCGATGTGACCTCGGATCAATTACCCGGCGTGCTCGATGGCGCCGGAATCGCGATCGTCGATCACACCGCGCTGCCGACCGACGCCGCCCGTAAATGTACCGGGTTGAAACACGTCGTTTTCCTGGGCACCGGCGCCCGCAGCTATATGAATCCGGAAGAACTCGCAGACCTTGGCATCGAAGTTCACCTGATCCGGGGTTACGGCGACACCGCCGTGGCCGAATGCGCCATCGCGCTGATGTGGGCCGCCGCACGAGGCCTTGCCCAAATGGACCGCGAAATGCGCGCCGGCAGCTGGCGGCGCGACGATGGCATGCAACTCACCGGCAAGACGCTGGGCCTGATCGGCTTCGGCGGCATCGCCGCGGAAGTCGCGCGGATCGCCCTTGGCAGCGGCATGAAAGTGCTGGCCTGGAACAGGACGGCGAAAAGCTATCCCGGCGTGGAATTTGCAGGCATCGATGGGCTGCTGGCGCGGAGTCATGTGGTTTCGCTGCATCTGCTGCTGAACGACGACACCCGCGGCTTTCTTTCGCGCGAGCGCATTGCCGCAATGCGGCCCGGCGTCATTCTCGTCAACACCGCGCGCGGCGCGCTGGTTGATGAAGCCGCGATGATCGACGCCCTGACATCCGGGCATATCAGGCACGCCGGGCTCGACGTTTTCAACGTCGAGCCGCTGCCGGCCGATCACCCGCTCACCAGGCTGCCCAACGTGACGCTATCGGCGCATTCGGCATTTCGTACGCCCGAGGCAAGCGAGAATTTGATTGAGGCGGCGTGGCAGCATTGTCGTCGTATCGCGGAAACAGCTCACGACTGAGCGTTCTATATCTTCGCCAAGCGGTAAATCTTGCGAAGCTCCTTCTGTACCCGCGCAATGCGCTTTGCGCAGAGAGGATGGGACCGGCTGATGCGGGGTGCCGTCAACGCTTTCCATCCCGAACGGCCGACCGGTACAATCGCAATCGGAATGGCTTGGGGACACTCCGGATAATTCCGCATCTTCCGCCAAAAGATCGTCGTCAACACGCCATTAGAGACGATCATCTTTTTCACATTCCCCTCCACTTTCGAGAGAATTATTAAGCCCAATCCTTAGGTATCGGCTAACGCTCGTGTTAGTTTCAAACTCGGTCAAAACAACCATTACCCCTATTTTACTACCTTTCCATCCTTATCTTCGGCTTGAACCGCTATAACGGCCCCCAGGTATTACCGGCGTCACAAACGTTGGCCTGATTCGCTGGCATGCTCATCCCGCGTAGCTGCCCGGATCAGAACTGCAGTTCCATTCCTAAGGATCGGTATTGTGCGTGCCGGGACGGGATCTCCATCGGTTGTATTTGTTGATCTATTCGCCTGTTTAGATGTTTTCGCAGCGGTAATGCGACGGCCACTTTGGCGGCGCCACGGGAGTGACATGAAAAACGGCGATCTGGCGGGAAATGGAGATATCGAAGCTTTTACAACAATCCGGCTCCAAGGGACGATAAAGACAAGTACCCGCTCTGATTTCGCGGAAGCGCAATTCACTTCCGAATCTCCGGGACCGGACTGAAGAGAATCATCGACTGGGGCAGCGGCGGGTTGGACCCCTCAAGGGAGCGGTTTATCCCGCGGTCCAATAACTGTGCAGATCATCGGAATGGGTCGACCGGGCCCACAAACCGACGGCTGCGCCATGATTACAGCGGCACTCTTACTACGAGCGGCCCAACGGAGCGCTCTTGCACGCGCCTTGAAGGATGGCCGCTTGCCCGCGTGACATCGGTCGAAAGGGTGCTGCGGCTCCTCGGGATGACGCGGATGTCCTATTCGACCATCTCCGCGACCGCCTTGCCGCAGGCAGCGGTATCGGCATTGCCGCCGAGATCGCGCGTCCGCAGCGTGCGTTCCCCGAGCGTGCGCTCGATCGCAGCGACGATCGATGCCGCCGCTGCCTTTTCGCCGAGGTGGTCGAACATCATTGCGCCGGACCAGATCTGCCCGATCGGATTGGCGATGCCCTGCCCCGCTATATCCGGCGCCGAGCCGTGCACCGGCTCGAACACGGAGGGAAAATGCCGCTCCGGGTTGATGTTCGCGGCCGGCGCGATGCCGATGGTGCCGGTACAGGCCGGCCCGAGATCGGACAGGATGTCGCCGAACAAATTTGAACCGACGACCACGTCGAACCAGTCCGGATGCAGCACGAAATTCGCGGTGAGAATGTCGATATGGTACTTGTCCCATTTCACCCTGGGATAGTTCTTTGCCATCGCCTCCACACGCTCGTCCCAATACGGCATGGTGATTGAAATGCCGTTGGATTTGGTCGCCGAGGTGAGATGTTGCTTCGGGCGCGATGCCGCGAGGTCGAACGCGAATTTCAGAATGCGGTCGACGCCGATGCGCGTCATCACCGTCTGCTGTGTGACGAATTCGCGCTCGGTATCCGGAAACATGCGGCCGCCGACCGATGAATACTCACCTTCGGTATTCTCGCGCACCACCCAGAAATCGATATCTCCGGGCTTGCGGTTGGCCAACGGCGACGGCACGCCGGGCATCAGCCGGACGGGGCGCAAATTCACATACTGGTCGAATTCCCGGCGGAACTTGATCAGCGATCCCCACAACGAAATGTGATCGGGAATTTTCGCCGGCCAGCCGACCGCGCCGAAATAGATCGCGTCGTGCTTGCCGATTCTGTCCTTCCAGTCCTCCGGCATCATCTGGCCGTGCTTTTCGTAGTAATCCCAGCAGGCGAAATCGAAATGATCGAAATGCACGTCGACGCCGTGCTTTTTCGCGGCAACCTCCAGCACGCGAAGGCCTTCGGGCACGACTTCCTTGCCGATGCCGTCGCCGGGAATGACGGCCACTCGATATTTTTTTCCTTGGCTCACCGGGAGAATCCTTACATTTGCGGCGTCGGTGCCTTTGATCCGAATTATCGGATTGCAATGGACCAAAGTAAACCGCGGCGCAACGCTGCAGTGCAATGTTGACCTGTTCCAGAACGAAGGCCTAACACTGGCGACCCTGCAGCCACGACCAATCAAGAGAGCCTCTCATGGACCTTCATCTGCGCGGCAAGCGCGTCCTGATCACCGGCGCCTCCAAGGGCATTGGCGCCGCCGCCGCCGAAGCTTTCGCGGAGGAAGGCTGCGATCTAAGGCTGGCGGCCCGCAGCGGCGACCAGATGAACGCGCTGGCGGACCGCCTGCGCTCGGCACACCAGATCAGCGCCTCGGCTCACGTCACCGATCTGCGGAAGCCCGAGGATATCGCAAGACTGGTGACGGACGCCGCCGACATCGACATCCTGGTCAACAATGCCGGCGATATTCCCGGCGGGTCGATCGACAAGATCGACGAAGCCACTTGGCGCCACGCCTGGGAACTCAAAGTATTCGGCTACATCAACCTCACCCGCGCCATCTACGCGCAGATGAAGGCGCGCGGGCGCGGCGTCATCGTCAACGACATCGGCGCCGCCGGCGAGAAGTTCGACGCCAATTATATCTGCGGCAGCGCCGGCAATGCCGCGCTGATGGCATTCACCCGCGCGCTCGGCGGCAAGAGCCTCGCCGACAACATCCGCGTGGTCGGCATCAACCCCGGGCCGGTCGGCACCGACCGCCATGTTACGCTGCTGAAGACGCGGGCGAAGAACCAATTCGGCGACGAAAACCGTTACAAGGAATTTCAAAAAAGTTTTCCGCTTGGGCGTCCGGCGCACGCGCGCGAGATCGGTGACCTGATGGCGTTCCTGGCGTCGGACCGCTCCGGCTATACGTCGGGCGTGATTTACACGGTGGATGGCGGGATCAGCGCCGGATGGGGGTAACCTGCTGCGCCGCTTCCGAGACATGCGGCTAGACTCTCTCGAACAACTGCCTGATCAGCGTCGTAATTCGTCCCTCGCGCAACATCATCTCGTTCATGATGGTGAAGTGGTTTGCGTCCGAAATCTCCTCATACGTTACCGGCAGCCCGTATCTGGCGCGATGCCCTGCGAAATCTGCCGTCTGTTTGCGCAACAATGGCAGTTCGGCGCTACCGGCCACCAGCGATAACGGCTTAAGCACGCCGCCCGCCTGCATCATCGGCGAGTTACGCTGCGACGCCTCCTTGTCAAGCCCGAGCTTGATGTTGAGATAGCTGTGCCGGATCGGTTCGAGATCGTAGATGCCGCTGATCGCCATCCCCGTCTTGACGCTCGGGTGCGACAGCGCCATCGACGTCAGGTGGCCGCCCGCGGACCAGCCCGACACCCCGATTCGATCCGGATCGCCGCCGAGGTCCGGCAGTTGCGCCACCAGGAAGTCGAGGCCTGCATGAATCTCGGCGACGATTTCGTCAAGGGTCGCATCGGGGGCCAGCGTATAGCCGATCAGCGCGACGTTGATGCCATGCGCCATCGGTCCACCGGCGAAAACGGTGAACGTCTCCTTGGCACGCGCCTGCCAATAGCCGCCATGAATGAACAGCAGCGTCGGCGCGCCGTCGGCGGCTTTGAGAAAATCGATCCGGTTGCGCTCACGCGGACCGTAGCGGAGATCGAGATGGCTCGAATGCCGCGCGCGCATTTCGACGGAACGCTTGTCCCAGCCGGCTACGATGTCGGCGCTGGCGGGCACTGCGACGCCGTTATTGAGACCGAGGTCGCGATCCTGCCGGCTCATGCTGCGCCAGTCCGGCGTATCGAACGGCGTGCTCATCCCCACTCCTCATATCGTCGTAATGCGGGCACCGTGCTTGCGCATTTCCACTTTGGCGCAAAATGTCTTACAGCACACTCCGATCCGCGCCCAAAGCGGAAAGAACGGAGAGAAGCAAGTGGCTGATCAGGGGCTGGTACAGGCAACGGCGTGCGCCATCGTCGATAAACTCAATTCGGGCGAGGTTACGCCGCTCGATCTGCTCGACGTGCTGGAGGCAAGGATCGCCGGGGTGGACGGCGAGGTCAACGCCCTGCCGACGCTGTGCTTCGACCGCGCGCGGGCGCGCGCGAAAACGTTGATGAAAAAACCGCCCGGCCAGCGCGGGCTGCTTGCGGGCCTGCCGGTGCCGATCAAGGATCTGACCGCTGTGGCCGGCGTGCTCACCACCCAGGGATCGCCGATCTACAAGGATGCCGTGCCCGCGTATTCCGATCTGTCGGTCGAGCGCCTTGAAGCCAATGGCGGCCTGATCTACGCTAAGTCGAACACGCCGGAGTTCGGCGCCGGCGCCAACACCTTCAACGAGGTGTTCGGCGCGACGCGCAATCCGTGGGATTTGTCGCGCTCCGCCGCCGGCTCCTCGGGCGGCGCCGCGGCGGCGCTCGCGGCCGGCACCGCGTGGCTCGCGCATGGCTCCGACATGGGCGGCTCGCTGCGCAGCCCCGCAAGTTTCTGCGGGGTGGTCGGCATGCGGCCCAGCATCGGCCGCGTCGCGCATACGCCGGTCGCCAAGATCGACCGCAACCTGGGCGTCCAGGGCCCGATGGCGCGCAATGTGGAGGATTTGGCGTTGCTGCTCGATGCCATGAGCGGCGAGCACCCGGCCGATCCGCTGTCGCTGCCGGCGCTGCCGACTTCGTTCCTGTCGGCGGCGCGTTCGGGCGAGGGTCCGAAGCGCGTGGCCTACTCCGCTGATCTTGGCATCACACCGGTCGATCCCGAAGTCGCCGCCATCACGCAAAAGGCCGCCATGCGTTTTGCCGAGGCCGGTGCGATCGTCGACCAAGCGCATCCGGATCTGCGCGAGGCGCACGAATGTTTCCACGTCCTGCGCGCGTTCGATTTCGCCATCAGCAAGGCGGCGCTGCTGCGCGGCAAGCGCGATCTGCTCAAGCCCGAAGTGGTCTGGAATATCGAACAGGGCCTGAAGCTGACGGTCGAGGACATCGAGCGGGCCGAAGCGCAGCGCGTCGCCATGACTGCGCGCACGATCGAATTCTTCAAGCGCTATGATCTGCTGGTGACGCCGGCGACCATCGTCGCGCCCTTCCCGGTCGAGCATCGCTACGTGGCGGAATGTGCCGGCAGGGCTTTCGACACTTATGTCGAGTGGCTGGGCATCGTTTATGCGATTACGCTGGTATGCTGTCCGGCGTTGTCGTTGCCCTGCGGTTTCACCGCGACGGGTCTTCCAGTCGGCCTGCAAATCGTCGCCGCGCCGCGCGGCGAAGCGCAGCTTCTCGCAGGCGCCAGGCTGCTTGAAGACATTCTGGGGATGCGCGGGACAACCCCAATCGATCCCCGGCCGGCGAAGTAGCCTAGTACTTTATGTAGCGGAAAGCGACGATTTGGGCGCTGGCGCGTCATTTGTGCGCCATTATAATTGCCAATGAAAACGGGCGCGATCCGACCGCGCGACGACAGGGGAAGACCGGATGCCCGGAACACTCAGGATACGCGTTGATCAGGACAAGTGTCAGGGGCACGCCCGCTGTAAATCGCTGGCCCCCGAGCTTTTCGAGCTCGATCAATTCGGCAACGCGCACGAAATCGGCGACGGTACCGTGCCCAAGGGTTCTGAAGACAAGGCGTGGCTTGCGCAGACCAACTGCCCTGAAATAGCGATCGATATTACGGAGGAGTAGACCGTGGGCGATACATTGCTGCATGACGTCGCGGGTAAGGCGATCGACGAAACTGTGGGACATCGGGCGGCCCCCGTCACCGATTGGGTGCATGATTTCGACCACACCGATCCGCGCTGGACCGAAAATCCGTTTCCGATCTGGGACCAACTGCGCGCGGAATCGCCGGTGGTTCATACCAAGCGCTACCTTGGCTGCTATCTGCCTACCACCTATGACGCGGTGAAGCAGATTTCCTACGACACCGAGCATTTTTCGTCTCGCCGCATCATTGTTCGCACGATCCGGCCCGAGTCGCCGGCGGCGTCGCCGCCGATCACCTCGGATCCGCCGCAGCACAAGCCCGCCAAGCAATTGCTGCTGCCGCCGTTCACACCTGACGCGATGAAGAAGCTGGAGCCGAGGGTCCGGTCGATCTGCAACGAGTTGATCGACGGATTCATCAATGAGACGGGCTGCGACGTCGCCGCGCGCTACACCAAACACATCCCGGTGCGCGCTATCGCCCACATGCTCGGCATCCCGGAAAAGGATGGAGAACTGTTCATCAAGTGGATACATGAAATCCTCGAAGTCGGGATCAGCAATGATACTGTCCTGATGCGGGCGGTGCATGAAATGGCGGGCTACTTCGCCGCGCATATCGAGCAGCGCAGGAGGCACCCGACCGACGATCTGATCTCGACCCTGATGAAGGCCCGGGACAAGGACGGCCAGCCGCTGTCCGACGCCCATGTGCAGGGCTCGCTGCGGCTGCTGCTGATCGCCGGCATCGATACCACCTGGAGTGCGATCGGGTCTTCGCTCTGGCACCTGGCGAAAACGCCGGCAGATCGCGAGCGTCTGCTCGCCGAGCCGGAGTTACTGCCAACCGCGATCGAGGAATTCCTGCGCGCCTACTCACCAGTCACGATGGCGCGCGAGGTGGTGAAGGAAACCACGGTCAGCGGCTGTCCGGTGAAGCCCGGCAACATGGTTCTGTTGTCGTTCCCCGCCGCCAACCGCGACCCCGCGGTTTTTCCCGATGCGGACAAGGTCATCATCGACCGCAAGGAGAACCGTCACGCCGCCTTCGGTCTCGGCATTCACCGCTGTATCGGCTCCAATCTCGCGCGCATGGAAATGACCGTTGCGATCGAGCAGTGGCTCAAGCGCATTCCGGATTTCAGGCTTGACCCGGCCGGCGAGATTACCTGGTCGGAAGGCACCGTGCGCGGGCCGCGGCAGCTTCCGATGTTGTTCGGAAAGGTCCGCTGAAGCCTCTCCCAACGGGAGAGCTTGAAATTGTCATGGAGACTGCCCGTGGCGAGTGACCGTTTTCAATTTCCGGGCGGGGATGGTTCGCAACTCGCCGCGGCTCTGGAACTACCGGAGCGAGAGCCGCTCGCCTTCGCGCTGTTCGCGCATTGCTTCACCTGCGGAAAGGACGTGCTGGCCGCCAAGCGCATCGCGGTCGCGCTGGCGGTCAAGGGCATCGCGGTGCTACGTTTCGACTTCACCGGACTAGGCTCCAGCGAGGGCGATTTCGCCAACTCGACGTTTTCATCTAATGTCGCCGACCTGGTCCGCGCCGCCGACCACCTGCGCGAAACACGCAAGGCGCCGGCGATCCTGATCGGCCACAGCCTCGGCGGCGCCGCGGTGCTGGCCGCCGCCGCGCAAATTCCGGAAGCGCGGGCGGTCGTCACCATCGCGGCGCCGTCGGATCCCGCGCACGTCACTCACCTGTTCACCGACCGCATCGACGATATCCGCAAGCATGGCAGGGTCGAAGTCTCGCTCGCCGGCCGGCCGTTTCATATCCGCCGCGAGTTCCTCGACGACATCGCCGAGCATAACCTGACGGCCCACGTCGCCGCGCTTCACAAGGCGCTGCTGATCATGCATTCGCCGACCGACGACACCGTCGGCATCGACAATGCCACTCGCATCTTTGTCGCCGCGAAACATCCGAAAAGTTTTATTTCGCTGGCGGGCGCCGATCACCTGCTGAGCGACAGGCGCGACGGCATCTATGCCGCCGACGTCATCGCGGCCTGGGCGGCACGCTATCTCGACGCCGCCGGGCCGGAAGTTGCGCCCGATCGCGGCGAAGCGGCGCGTGACGTCGTCGTCCGCGAGACGCGAAAGAGCAAATTCCAGCAAATGGTTTCTATCGGCCGGCATCGGCTGCTGGCCGACGAACCGATTGCCGCCGGCGGCGAGGATACCGGCCCCGGTCCTTACGATTTTCTGCTGGCCGGGCTGGGGGCCTGCACCTCCATGACCATGCGGCTGTATGCCGACCGTAAATCGCTGCCGCTGGAGCGAGTAACGGTGACGCTGACGCACAGCAGGATATACGCGAGCGATTGCGCCGACTGCGAAACCAGGACCGGCATGCTCGATCGGATCGTTCGGACCATCGCCATGGACGGCGCCCTCGACGACGAGCAGCGCAAGAAGCTGGTGGAAATCGCCGATAAGTGTCCGGTGCACCGCACCCTCACCTCGGAGATCGATATTGTGACCCATGCCGCCGATTGACGATCAGGCGCGCACGCGGATCATCGCATAAAGGGAGCCGCCCATGCCGCATCTGCCATGCTATCGGTTGCCGGAAGCGCATCAGCGCTGGCGGAAAAAAGCCTGATCAAGCGGATAGAGGTCAGCCCCACGTCGCTGGATTTACCGCGGCGCGCGACATCAGCTCAAGGGGCCTGAGCGGGCGTCCTGCGCCGAAACCAGCGGCTGAACCCGCAGCGACCCGCGCAGACCGAGCGCCGAGCCGAGCAGGATTCCGGCGACCGCGACGAACGACGCAAGCGCAAGTGTCGACAGTCCCGTCAAACCCTGGCCGATCGAACAGCCATAGGCCATCGCGCCGCCCGCGCCCATCAGCGCCGCGCCGCCGATCGAGCGCAGCATGTGACGCGGCGAGGTGTAGCCCTCCAGATGAAAACGGCCGGTCGCCAGCGCCGTCGCAAGACTTCCTATTACAACGCCGGCAACCAGCGTGATCCCGAAATTCAACGTCAGCCCCGTCGACAGCATGACATATTGAACGCTGTCGGCGATCGGCGCGATGAACGTCAGCGACGTGACCGGCGTCGGGTTGAAATCGTCGGCGCCGAGATAGCCAGTGGCGAACCATCCTGCCGTGACCAGAAACCCGACCGCAAGGCCGGCCGCGATCTGGCCCCATGAGCGCTGGAACGGCGCATGGGCAAAAGCAAAGATAATCAGGGCGCCACTGATCGCGGATGCGGCCAACATCCGCGCGACGGGCTCGCTCAGCCCGAACTTCGACAGCAGCGCCGGCAACGATATCACGCCCGGTGCGACCTGCGTCCATTGCAGTACGGCGACGCGCGTCGGCGCGATCAGACCCTTCAGCGTCATCTGCGCGGCAATGCCGAGTACGATCACCACGACCAGCGAGCGCAGATTGCCACGGCCGAGCAAAACCAGCGCGCGCGAGCCACAGCCGTTCGACAGTACCATGCCGTAACCGAACAGGACGCCGCCCAGCAGCATCAACGGCGCTGAGAACGACGGCTGCAGGTAAATCGACTTGCCGAGATCGACCACGCCGCTCGCGGCCAAAAGCTGCGCGGCGGCAATCGCGACGCCCAGCGCCAGCGCGTAGCTGCGGATCAAGCGGCCGTCGCCACCGGCCCACCAGCCGCGCAGGCTGCTGAGCAGGCAAAAGCCGCTCAACAATCCGACCGCGCCATAGGCGAAGCCGATCAGGAGCCCGGAATAAACGATAATGTTCGCAGACGTCGGCACCGGCGGCCCTCTGACCGGGGAAGATTGTTCTACTGAAATGGGGATCAAGCCCCTGAACTGCCATCTAAATAGCGCTGCGCGGGGCTATTCGTCCACGGCTGGTGAAATTTAAGAACGAAGCCATCGCCCGGCGGCGCGCGCAGGGAATAAACCCTCCGCCACGGGTTGCGTTACGAGATTTTTGTTCTGGCCGGAAAATACCCCGATCGCGGCCATCCGGTTACGCGGCCCGCGCACTCATGGTCAGCAAATCGTAGCGCGCCACCGGTTCGTTGCTCTGGTTGAACACCTCGACGTCCCAACGTACCTCGCCATACTCCGGTTTACGGGCCGGCGATTTGTGTTTCACCGTCAGCCGGACGCGGATGACGTCGTCGGGCGACACCGGTTTGAGGAAGCGCAGGTTGTCCAGACCATAATTCGCCAGCAGCGGCCCCGGCGCCGGATCGACGAACAAGCCCGCGGCAAACGCCAGGATCAGGTAGCCGTGGGCGACGCGGCCCGGGAAGAACGGATTGGCTTTCGCAGCCACCTCGTCCATATGCGCATAGAACTTATCGCCGGTGAATTCGGCGAAATGCTCGATGTCGGCAAGCGTGATCCGCCGGCGTGCGGTCTCTACGGTGTCGCCGATTTCGAGGTGGTCGTAGTCGCGCCTGAACGGGTGCGTTGCCGCGATCGGCGCCGGTGCGCCCTTCATCCAGTTGCCCGTCAACGCCGACAGCCGCGCCGGCGAACCCTGCACTGCGGTGCGCTGCATGTAATGAAACACGCCGCGCAGGCCACCGAGTTCCTCGCCGCCGCCGGCGCGGCCCGGACCGCCATGCACCAGACCGGGCAATGGCGAACCATGTCCGGTGGATTCTTTAGCGCAATCGCGATCCGCGATCAGGACGCGGCCGTGATACGGCGCAATGCCGAGGATGACCGCCTCGGCGACTGCGGCGTCATAGGTGAACAGCGATGCAACCAGGCTGCCCTCGCCGCGCCTGACCAGTTCGATCGCCTGATCGAGATCGTCATAGGCTATGACCGTTGCGACCGGTCCGAACGCCTCGGTATCGTGAATGCGTTTGGAGGTCATCGGATCCGTTGCGCGCAACAGCACCGGCGAGAGGAAGGCGCCTTTCGCCGTATCGACGCCTTCGCCTGCGCATGTATCGGGATCGCCGAATACGATCTCCGCCTCGGACCGCAATTTTGCGATCTGCGCACGCACGGCGTCGCGCTGCGCGCGGCTGACCAGCGGGCCCATCGCCCTGTCCTCGGCGCGGGGATCGCCGAGCTTTATCTGCGCCAGGCTCGCCCCCAACGCTGCGATCACTGCGGCTTCCCGCGCCCGTGACACGAGTATTCGACGGATCGCGGTGCATTTCTGCCCGGCCTTCGCGGTCATCTCGCGCACAACCTCGCGGATGAACAGATCGAACTCCGGGTGCTCCGGCGTGGCGTCTGGACCGA
The DNA here is from genome assembly GCF_964252615.1 of uncultured Bradyrhizobium sp. Lineage (NCBI taxonomy): Bacteria > Pseudomonadati > Pseudomonadota > Alphaproteobacteria > Hyphomicrobiales > Nitrobacteraceae > Bradyrhizobium > uncultured Bradyrhizobium sp. The sequence continues at coordinate 133,877 of NZ_CAXUNQ010000005.1, read as the reverse complement.
GAATGGCGGCATTCAACGAGTCACGCTCCGCCACGAACCGGATCGAATGTCTAGCGATATTCGGATGGGCGCGCAGTTTTTCAGAAGTTTCGATCGATCCGGTAAACGAGATCACATCCTGCCCATCCAGATGATCCAGCAGATCGCCGGTCGCGCCGCAGATCAACTGCAGACTGCCCGCAGGCAGGAGGCGGGAGTCATGGATCAGCCGCGCCAGCGCCTCTGTCACGTAAGCCGTTGCGGTTGCGGGCTTGGCAATCACCGGAACGCCGGCAAGAAACGCCGGTGCGAACTTCTCCAGCAATCCCCAGCATGGAAAATTGAAGGCGTTGATATGGACCGCGACCCCGTGCAGTGGCGACAGGATATGCTGGCCAATGAAGCTGCCGCTCCTCGAAAGGCTTTCCACGTCGCCCTCGACCACGAATTTCGTATCGGGCAGGTCGCGGCGCCCGCGCGACGCATAGGCCGACAGCGTGCCGATCCCGCCGTCGATATCGATTGCGTTGTCGCCTCTGTTGGCGCCGGTGTCGCCAGCCAGCCTGAAAAGCGGTTCCTTGCGCTCGGCAAGATAAGCGGCGAGCGCGCGCAGCCTGTCCGCGCGCTGATGAAACGAGAGCTTGCGCAGCCCCGGTCCGCCGGTTTTGCGGGCGTGCCTGAGCATCGCCGCGAAATCGAGGCCCGCGCTCGAGGCGCGCGCAACGATACGGCCGTCGACCGCACTCGGAATGTCGACGAGACCGCTTGACGGCTCGACCCAGCAATCAAGCGCGAGGTTCTGCAGGATTGTCGGCATCGGTCCTCCCGATTATTGTTGCGGTATCCGGCGGGATTTGACGCATGGAGCAGCCGTTGACACCATGGCAGCTTGGTCTAATAATTAACTGACCGATCGTTCAATTCAAGAGGCTTATACCAGGAGCCCGTGAACGTCCGGAGGAAGCCTTGGATCCGATCCTGCGCGTCAGATCAGCAATTTCGTCCGACCGGCTCGCCCGCGCTTGCGCCGAGGCGATGTGGAAGGACGACGGCGCCAGTCAGGGCCTCGGTATGGAAATAATCGACGTCAAAACCGGCCAGGCGACGCTGGCAATGACCGTCAAGCCGCAAATGGTCAACGGCCACGGCATCGCGCATGGCGGCTTCATCTTCACGCTGGCAGATTCCGCGTTCGCGTTTGCCTGCAACTCGCATAACGAACGTGCCGTCGCCGCGCACGGCAACATCACCTTTATCAAACCGGGCAAACTCGGCGATCGTCTCATTGCGACCGCCCGGGAGATCTCGCGGTCCGGCCGTTCCGGCATTTACGACGTGCGTGTTACCGTCGATGCTACCGTGATTGCTGAACTGCGCGGCCACTCTCGCACCGTCGGCGGCCAGTGGATACCGCTTGCGGAAAAATGAACACTGACAGGATGATGTCGATGTCGTCGGCGGACACCCACTACAAGCTCCCAACCGGATACAAACCGGTGCTGGACGATGCCGAGAGCGCGTCGCGCGACGAAATCATCTCGTTGCAAACCAAGCGGATGGCATGGAGCTTGGCGCATGCTTACGGCAACGTCGCACATTACAGGAGAGCCTTCGACGCCAAGGGCGTGCATCCCTCCGACTTCCGGCGACTGTCCGACCTTGCCAAATTCCCGTTCACGGTGAAGGCCGACCTGCGCGACAACTACCCGTTCAACATGTTCGCTGTGCCGCGGGAACGACTGGTCCGTGTGCACGCTTCCTCCGGCACCACCGGCAAGCCCATCGTCGTCGGATACACGCAAACCGATATCGATACCTGGTCCGACGTGATGGCGCGCTCGATCCGCGCCGCCGGCGGCCGCACTGGCATGATCATGCACAACGCCTACGGCTATGGCCTCTTCACCGGCGGGCTCGGCGCGCATTACGGCGCGGAGCGGCTCGGCTGTACCGTGGTGCCGGTGTCCGGCGGCATGACCGAGCGGCAGGTACAGTTGATCAACGACTTCAAGCCCGACATTATCACGGTGACGCCGAGCTACATGCTGGCGATCCTGGACGAGTTCAAGCGGCAGGGACTGGACTCGCGCAAATCGTCGCTGAAATTCGGCATCTTCGGCGCCGAGCCCTGGACCAACGCGATGCGGGCCGAGATCGAGCAGGCGTTCGACATGGACGCTACCGACATCTACGGACTGTCCGAAGTGATCGGGCCCGGCGTCGCGCAGGAATGCGTCGAGACCAAGGACGGCCTGCATGTCTGGGAAGACCATTTCTACCCCGAGGTGGTCGATCCCGAAACCGGCGCGGTACTGCCCGATGGCGAAAAGGGCGAACTGGTTTTCACTTCGCTGACCAAGCAGGCGTTTCCAATCATCCGTTATCGCACCCGCGACCTGACACGGCTGCTGCCGGGCACCGCGCGGCCGGGCATGCGCCGCATGGAGAAGGTTACCGGGCGTTCCGACGACATGATCATCCTGCGCGGGGTCAATGTTTTTCCCACCCAAATCGAGGAAGCGCTGCTCGCCACCGACTGGTGCGGCGGACATTTCATCATCGAACTCACGCGCGAAGGACGCATGGACGAGATGACGGTGCTGGCCGAAGCGCGGCCGGAAAGCTGGGACGGCAGCGGCCTTGCCGTCCAGGCCGGGAAGGTCTCCGCCTTCATCAAGAATACCATCGGCATCAGCGCGCAGATCAGGGCCGTGGCACCTGAAACGCTGGAGCGTTCGCTCGGCAAGGCCAAGCGCGTCGTCGACAAGCGGCCGAAGACATGACCATCAGCCGACAACGGAGCGGACAGAAGCCATGACCGAGACGCCCTCACGCCGTGATGTCCTGATCAGTTCGATTGCCGCTGCCGCCGGCGCGACGATGCCGTCGCTTGGGCAGGTGAGGTTCGCAATGGCGCAATCGATCCCGTCCTCTGCCGCCGAGATCGTCGCAGCCATACGCGCCAGGAAAATGACGGCGACCAGCGCCGTGAAAGCCGCGATCGAACGTGCCGAGCAATTGCAGGACCTTAATGCATTCATCTTCCTCAACAAGGACGGAGCGCTGGCAGCGGCGGCGCAGATCGACGAAGGCGGTAAAACCGGCCCCCTTGCGGGTCTGCCCATCGTGATCAAGGACAATATCAATACCGCGGATATGCCGACATCCGGCGGCACGCCGGCGCTGCAGAACGCGCAGCCGGCGCGCAACGCGCCGTCGATGGAAAGGCTCTTCAAGGCCGGTGCCGTGATCATCGGCAAGACCAACATGCATGAACTGGCGTTCGGGATCACCAGCACCAACCTGTCATCGTTTGCCGGTCCGGTGAGAAATCCCTATGACAGAACCCGGATTCCAGGCGGCTCATCCGGCGGGACGGCGGCGGCGATCGCCGCCGGCATCGTCAGCTGCGGGCTGGGAAGCGATACCGGAGGCTCCACACGCATTCCCGCAGCCCTCACCGGCACCGTCGGATTGCGGCCATCGGTTGGCAACGGCGGCAGGGAGCGGCGCTACAACGATGCCGACATGGTGGTCCCGATTAGCCATACCCGCGACACCGTCGGTCCGATGGGACGCACGGTGGCCGACGTTGCGCTGCTGGATTCCGTGATCACCGGCACCCGAATGGCCGCGGCGGAGCCCTTGCGCGGCAAACGGCTGGGAATCCCGGCTTCGTTCTGGAGCGGACTCGACCGCGACGTGGAAGCCCTGACGAAAGCCGCGCGCGCAAAACTAGCAGAGGCCGGCGTCGTGCTCGTTGACGTGGATGTTGCCGGATTATTCGAACAAAACGCGAAGGTATCGTTCCCGGTTGCGCTGCATGAGCCGATCGCCGACATTCCCGCCTATCTCAGGGCGTCGCAAATCGACGGCATCACGCTTGCCGATATCGCTGCCAAAATCGCGAGCCCGGACGTCAAGGGCGCGTTCGGCGCAATCATGGCCGACGCCTTCGGCGCGGCCTATCAGGATGCGATTTCAGTGCAGCGTCCGGCGTTGCAGAAGATCTACGAAGCCTATTTCCGGGACAATAACCTGGACGGCATTTTATTTCCGACCACGATCGCACCGGCACCTCCGGTCGACACGGTAAAGGGATCGGGTGAAATGTCGGTCAATGGCGGCGCGCCGGTGCCGACCTTCGACACCCTGATCCGCAACACCGATCCCGGCAGCAACGCCGGCATTCCCGGCCTGTCGTTATTTGCCGGCATGACACCGGATGGCCTGCCGGTCGGGCTCGAGATCGACGGTCCGGTCGGCAGCGACGCAAAGCTGCTCGGACTCGGGCTTTCGATCGAAGCAATATTGGGCTCGGCGCCACCGCCGAAGATTTAGAGCCGTCATTTCCGGACGCGAGCGACGCGAGCGAGCCCGGAATCCATAACCACCGCCGTGAGTATGGATTCCGGGCCTGCGCCAAGAGGCGCACCCGGACTAACGAAAGTTAACGGTCAGATATGATCATAATCGACCACGACCTTGTCGGAAGTCGGCCGTGCCTGGCAAGTCAGAACGAAGCCGGCGACGAGCTCCCAGGGCTCCAGCGAATAGTTCAACTCCATCCGCGCGTCGCCTTCGACCAGCTTGGCGCGGCAGGTTGAACACATGCCGCCCTTGCAGGCGAACGGCAAATCCATGCCTGCGCGCAAGGCGGCATCGAGGATCGATTCGTTCTCGGCCACCGGCACGTCGCGGCGCTTGCCGTCGATGATCAATGACGCAATTGCTTTTGGCGTCGCCGTGGTCGGCACGATCGTTTTCGGGCGCGGCTTGCCGCCGAATTCCGATACGAAGCGCTCGACATGGATACGATCAGCCGGAATACCCATATCCCGGCAAATCGCCTCGATGTCCTCGCTCATACCAACCGGACCGCAGAGGAAGACATGATCGATGCTGGATGCGGGGACCAGCGAGCGCAGCAGCACCCTCACTTTTTCGCCATCGAGGCGGCCATGCAAGATCGGGATGTCCTGCTCTTCCCCCGAGATCACATGAAAGACCGACAGCCGCTGCATGAAGCGGTCCTTCAGCTCCTCCAGCGCCTCGCGAAACAGCATCCCGCCGCTGGCGCGGTTGCCGTAAAACAGAAAGAAGCGGCTGTCCGGTTCGCGCGCCAGCACGCCCTTTGCAATGGACAAAATCGGCGTGATGCCGGAACCGGCGGCGAAGCCGACATGCACCCGGGCTTCGTCCGGCGTATATGCGATGCCGAAGCGGCCGGCCGGCGTCATCACGTCAAGCTCGTCGCCTGTTTTCAGTTCTTCCGCAGCCCAGCTCGAGAATGCGCCGCCATCCACCTTTTTCACGGCAATACGCAGTTCGCCGTCGTCGGGACCGGAACAGATCGAATAGGAACGTCGTACTTCCTCCCCTTCCATCGTCGTGCGCAACGTCAGATATTGTCCGGGCGCAAAGCTGTACTCCGCCGTCAGTTCCTGGGGAACGGCAAATGTCAGCGATATGGCGTCCGGCGATTCCCGCCGCAGATCGCGCACGGCCAGGCGGTGGAAGCGCGGAACTACCGACATTTCAATGGCACTTGAAATAGTCGAACGGCTCGCGGCAGCTCCTGCAGCGCCATAGCGCCTTGCAGGAAGTCGAGCCGAATTCGGAAAGCACCTCGGTATCGCCGCAGCCGCACTGCGGACATGCCACCTCAAGCTCGCCAAACAGCGCGCGACGGCCGCTTCCGGCCTGCGGCGGCGCGATGCCGTACGCCTTGAGCTTGCGGCGGCCGTCGTCGCTCATCCAGTCGGTAGTCCAGGCCGGTGACAGCACGGTGCGAACCTTCGAATGCTTGAAGCCCTCGCGTTCCAGCGCCAGTTCGATTTCCAGCGTGATCATGTTCATTGCCGGGCAGCCCGAATAAGTCGGTGTGATCGCGACCTCGACGCAGCCATTGTTTATCGCGACGCCGCGCAACACGCCGAGGTCAGCGATGGTGAGAGCCGGAATCTCAGGATCAACGACTTCCGCCGCGGCGTCCCAGGCGCGCTGCCGCAAATCGGCGTCATTGCGAACGGCCGTCACCATGTCGCACCTGGAAACGTCCGCTGCATCGACTGCAATTCGCTGAGCAGATGACCGAGATGCTCGCTGTGACGGCCGCTGCGGCCGCCCTGCTGCATCCAACCGTTTGCGGGCAGAGCCAGCGTCGATTCGTTCAAAACGGCCGAAACGGTTTTGGACCACTGCGGCCGCAGCGTCGCCGGATCGATGGCGATGCCGGCATCGATCAAGTCGCGCTCGCTGTCATCGACCTCGAACATTTCCCCGGTATACGCCCACAGATTCTCGACCGCGATTTGCACGCGGCGGTGGCTCTCGTCGGTGCCGTCGCCGAGCCGCACCATCCATTCCGACGAATGCCTGAGGTGATAGGCGCTTTCCTTTTCGGATTTCGCCGCGATCGCAGCCAGCATTGCGTCGCGCGAGTTCATCATCGCGCGCCAGTATATGTCGGCAAAGGCCGCGTAGAAAAACTGGCGCGCCATGGTGTGGGCGAAGTCGCCGTTCGGCTGCTCCAGCAGCAGCAGATTGCGATATTGCCTGACATCGCGCAGATAGGCGAATTTGTCCTCGTCGTTGCCGTTGCCTTCGACCCGTGCCGCATACGAATAAAGCTCGCGCGCCTGTCCAAGCAGATCGAGGCCCATATTGGCCAGTGCCATGTCCTCTTCCATCATCGGCGCGTGGCCGCACCACTCCGACAACCGATGCCCCAGGATCAGCGCATCATCGGCGCGGCGCAGCGTGTACAGCACCAGCGACGTTTCAAAAACCTGGATCGATGCTGTCGCCATCACATGTGCCCGACTTCGTCCGGCACGTCGTAGAAGGTCGGATGCCGGTAGATCTTGGATTCCGCCGGCTCGAACATCATACCTTTCTCGGAAGGATCGGACGCGGTGATGGCGCCGGATGGCACCACCCAGATCGAAAGCCCCTCGCCGCGTCGCGTGTAGATGTCGCGCGCGGCCTGCAATGCGAGCGTCGCGTCGGTGGCGTGCAGCGAACCGACGTGCTTGTGGGCAAGGCCGTTGCGGCTACGGATAAAAACTTCCCACAGCGGAATGTTCGGTGTGGCCATCAGATTCTCCATCATCTCCGCTGTGCTCGCAATGACCGGCGTTATGCCGCCGCCTTCCGGCTCCGGCGCTTCTCCGCATAAGCTAATGCGGCCTGCCGCACCCATGCGCCTTCGTCATGCGCCTTACGCCGCGCCGCGAGCCGCTCGCGGTTGCAGGGGCCGTTGCCTGCGAGTACCTGATTGAACTCTTCCCAGTCGATCGGGCTGTATTCCCAGTTGCCTGCCGTATTCTGCTTCATGCCGGGATCGGGAATCGTCAGGCCGAGATATTGCGCCTGCGGCACCGTGGCATCGACAAACTTCTGGCGCAGTTCATCGTTGGAAAAGCGCTTGATCTTCCATTTGGTCGAAGTATCGCTGTGCTGGCTCGCCCTGTCCGGCGGACCGAACATCATCAACACCGGCCACCACCAGCGGTCCAGCGCGCTTTGCGCCATCGCCTTCTGCTCTTCGGAGCCGCGCGCCAATGTCAGCATGATTTCGAAACCCTGACGCTGGTGGAAGGATTCCTCCTTGCAGACGCGGATCATGGCGCGGGCATAGGGACCGTAGGAACATCGGCACAGCGGAATCTGGTTCATGATGGCGGCGCCGTCGACCAGCCATCCAATCGCGCCAATGTCCGCCCACGTCAGCGTCGGATAATTGAAGATGGAGGAATACCTGGATTTTCCGGCGAGCATCAGGTCCACCATTTCCTCGCGCGAGGTGCCCAGCGTTTCCGCAGCGGCGTAGAGGTAAAGACCATGGCCGCATTCGTCCTGCACCTTGGCCAGAAGCGCCGCCTTGCGGCGCAGCGACGGCGCGCGGGTAATCCAGTTGCCTTCGGGCAGCATGCCGACGATTTCGGAATGCGCGTGCTGGGAAATCTGCCGCGTGAGAGTCTTGCGATAGGCTACCGGCATCCAGTCGTTCGGCTCGATGCGGTCATCGGCGTCGATGCGCGCCTGAAACTGTGCGGCGCGCGCGGCGTCTTCAACGTTGCGGTCTTCGCCGTCCGACGTGTTGAGCGCTTGCGTGTACATGGTGGACCTCCATGGAGACGACGCTTAATGTATAACAAAATTATATATATGCAAGCTATTCTTGTAACATATGGCCTAACCCTGAAACCGGCAACGAAGCTCCTCCCCGGCCGACGGCAAAGGGCCGGCTTCGTTGGAGCCATTTTGGTCGAGCCATCGCTCCGATGGATCGAGTAATCCCTGAAACACCTCGCCACAAAGCTGGCGGGCTGTCCGGCCGGGCCAGTCCAGGGGTAACAGCGCGGACGGCAGCAGCGGATCGCGCAACACCACCCGGCGGTAATGGTGGATCAGCAGGATGCGAGCGGTGAATGCGTCGGCATCGGACAGATGCTCCCGGCGGCGGATCCAGCCGCGCAGCGGTTCAAACGTTTTCATGAATTTCAGATAAGCATCGGCGGTACGATCCAAAGGCCAGCTCTCGCCGAGCAAGCGCCGGCCACTGTCGTCCTCGGCCGACACTTCGAGCCGGATCGCGCCCGCGGCCTGTTCGGGTACCGGGACCCCCGATGGAGCGATCCACACGCCCGGCAAGGGACTGCCGAAACCGGCCTGTTTCAGCGTTTCGCGGGAGGCATCGCGGTCGGCCGGGTTCGAGATCAACAGCAGTTCGAACCGCCCTGTCCATTTCGCAGGCTGCGGATGATAGATATGCTTTGCTGCCGTATCGAACGTCTGCCAGCCTTTTTGCGCCAAGCGGTAGAAACTGTGGCGACCGACCTTGTTGCGCTCGAGCCAGCCGTCGGCGGCAAGCCGCGACATCGCGGTGCGCACCACGCCGCTGTCGATGTCGACGGTCCTGAAAAAATCCAGCAACGTACCCAACCAGACCGAACCGCCGCGCGGCATGATCGCGTCGCCGAACACCGTGATGACGATGGACCCGGTGCGCGACGGTTCGCGTTTGAGCTGGTCGACGATGCGTCCGAGCGGCTGCGGCATGGTCAAAGGCATACGTGTTTTTCATGGTCGAACCAATGGCAGGATAATAATTGACCAGTTGGACGGTCAATGCGAGGGTGCCGGATGGCGCGTACGCGGGCGAATGATTACGACAAGAAGCGGCAAGGCATTCTTGCCCGCTCTGCGATGCTGTTCGCCGAGCACGGCTTCACCGGCACGTCGATCACCATGATCGCCGAAGCCTGCGGCGTCTCAAAGGCGCTGATGTATCACTATTACAGCTCCAAGGACGCGGTGCTGTTCGACCTGCTGGAAGACCACCTGCGGAATCTGCTTGCCGTCGTCGAGGCCGCGGCCCGATCCGTCGGCGACGATGAGGCGAAGCTGTTTTCGATTTCGGCGGCACTGCTGGAAGCCTACCGCGGCGCCGACGCCGAACATCAGGTGCAGATTTCAAGCCTGAAATTGCTGCCGCCGGCGCAGCAGGAAATCCTGAAGGAGATGGAGCGCAGGCTGGTCGTCATCGTATCCGACGCGATTGCGGCCGCCGTCCCTCACGCTGCAAGGAAGCCGCATTTGCTGAAGCCGCTGACCATGTCGTTGTTCGGGATGTTGAACTGGCACTATCTTTGGTTTCGCGAAGGCAAAGGCATCACACGTGAAAAATACGCGCGGATGGCGACGAGTCTGATCCTCGCAGGCGCCGAGGATGCAATATCAGCCGCCGAAGAACCCGTCGCGTTGACCCAGCCAGAACGATCGATTGCGAAAAAGAAAATGCACGCGACTTAGCCATTCCTCATGCCAGGCCTTGCGCTCGGCATTCACGTCTTGCTCGTTTGGTCGCTTCTAAGACCAAATGGCCGGGACAAGCCCGGCCATAACGGAAATCAGCGCTTAGCGGTTCGGATCCGGATACACAAAGCTGCGCCAGCTGCCGCGGTCGAACGGTTTCCACGCGCCTTCAGGCTGTGCGAGGCGATCGGCGACCGCATAGACGACGGCGGGGTGATGACCCATTCCGCAATGGCTGCTTTCCACTTCGATGCTTTCGGAGGTTGCGGAGGATTTCTCCATGCAGCCTTGCCACGCGCATATGCCATCGGTCCGGCTGAAAATCGCGGTGGTCGGTACCGGCGGCGTCTGCTCCAGCGCGCCGCCGAACCGGCCGTCATCCTCGTCTGCGCGGCGGCCGCTGGCCATCTCGTAGACGCGCCAGGCGTTGGTCGCCTTGGGGCTTCCGGCGAACGGGCTGCCGAGCGTGATCACCGAGCGTACATGGTCGGGCATCAGCTTCGCCAGTTGGCGTGCATAGAGGCCGCCGAGGCTCCATCCGACCAGGCTGATCTTGCGGCCGTGAGTGTCGCTGAGTTCGTGCACCAGATCCTGCATCGCGTTCTGTACGCCTTCGCGCAGGCCCATATTGCGGCCCTGACCCCAGCCGCTCACGGCATAGCCTCGGCCTTTGAGAAAACTGCGCAGCGGGCGGGTCGACGTGTCCGAGGCCACAAGGCCGGGCAACACCAGCACCGGATGTCCGTCGCCTTTCGGTGCGAGGCTGAGCAGCGGCAGCGCCCCGAGAAACGCGCCAAGTTCGTGAATGGCGCGCGCTTCCATGAACATCAGGGTTTTGGACGGCGGCTGTAGGGTCTGGGCGGCAATGGACATCGGTTTTCCTTTTTAAAGCCGGCCCCTTGATTTGCGGCAGCCGGTCGAATCGACCAATATGAATACGCAAATCCCGAACATTCGTTCCGCAATGCAACAAAGTTCTCAGCAAGCTGCGGCGGCTGATTCCTTCATTGAAGCGTGGGCCTAGGCGCGGGACAATAGGTCCAAAGCTTAATAAGCCAGCCGTGGTTTATAGTCACAGCAGACGCAGCAGAACTTCGACGCTGTACAGCGCAAGACCTGCAAGGCCGCCGATCAGCGAGCCGTTGAAGCGGATGTATTGCAGGTCTTTGCCGATGTTGATTTCGATCAGCGAAATCAGCTGCCCCATGTCCCACGCCTTGACCTGATCGGAGATGAAGCTGGAAACGCCGCTCTTCTGGTCGGCGATGAAGCTTCGCAGCATGGCGACGATGCCTTGATTGATTTCGGCGCGCATCTCCGGATCGCTCGCGAGCGCCCCGCCGGCTTCCATGAAAATCCTGGAAAGGTGGTGCTGCAGCACGTGGGTTTCGCCGGCCGCACTTCGCTCGATGAACGATTGCATGTTCGACCAGATATTCCGGGTGAGATCGCCGAGCTCGGGCCGCGCCAATAAATCGCGTTTCAAGGCGTCGATGCGCTCGGCATAGGACGGATCACCGGACAGCCGCTCGACGAATGTCAACATCATGCGATCGAACTCGCCACGAAACGGATGCTGCGCATCGTTACGGACGTCGTCGAAAAACGCGGTTGCGGATGCGACGATTTTTTTCACCAGGAATGCATCGGCGCGATAAAGCTTGAGCAGCGTCGGCAACTCATCGCGAATCTTTGCGCGGATCGCGGTCATCGTATCCGGCTGTGTCAGCGCGCCATGAACCGCGCGCAGCAGATCGTCGAGCAGGCCCTGGTGCCGGCCTTCTCCGATAAAGGCGCGCAACGTCCCGGCCGCGAGCGGCGCGAGGTTGATCGATTGCAACTGCGTCATCACGCGGCGGGTGATGAAGGTCTTCAATCCCGACGTCTCGGACGCCGAGATCGCCTCCGGCAAAAGCCGCAGCAGGAACCGCGCGAGATCCTCGCTGCGCTTGCGGTCGCCCAGCCAGTCCGCAACGAACGACGCGAAATCGACCTGGCGCAGCTTGGCTTCGACGGGTGCGGCTTCCAGGAAATGCACCTCGATAAATTCGCCGAGCTTGTCGGCGATGCGATGCTGATTGGCCTGGATGATCGCGGTATGGGGGATCGGCAATCCAAGCGGCCTGCGGAACAGCGCCACCACGGCGTACCAGTCCGCAAGGCCGCCGATCGTCGCGGCTTCCGCGAAGGCGGCGACGAAGCCGAACAGGGGATGCAGATGTAACAACGCTTTGGCGGCGACGAACAGCGCCAGCGTACTCGCAAGCACCAGCGTCGCCAATGCCTTGACGCGGCGCAGCTCGGCCGCGCGCCCCGCGTCGGCGAGAGAGGCGAAGGAAGCTGTGACGGTGGCAGACATGGAGGCTTTCGAATGCATCAGGTCTGTACATAGGCGCTGCACGCGCTGCCGTCATCCTGAGGAGGGCGCTTGCGCGCGTCTCGAAGGATGGCTACGAGCGCTCGCGGCCCATCCTTCGCGCTCGCCGTAAGAAACGGCGAGCACGAAGGATGACGGCTGCGACTGTTCGGCGGACAAAAGAAGGCCCGCCTGAGCGGGCCTTCGACGTCCATCCAACCCAACGCGATGGATCAGGCGGTCTTACTGTAGACCTTGGCGAAGTTGTCCTGCGCGGTCTTGGCGCCGTCGGCGACGAGCCTGCCGAAATACTCGGCGGTGGACTTCGCCCGCGAGACGAGCAGTTCGCCGCGCGCGCGGACCATATCGGACTGGATCTGGATCGCTTCGTTGAGCGACGTGGCGGAAGCGAGCTTGTCGATGCCCGAGAAAAACATCTCGGCGTCATGATACAGCGCCTGCTGAATATTGCGGCTGATCTTGACGGCTTCGCTTACCGAACCGGCAACGGCGGTTTCGATCACTGCGGTCACCTTCTCGGAACCTGCGTGAATGTCGGCAGCGCGCATCTTTGCGGTTTCGGCCTGCTTCTTCACGAACTCGCGGGCGGCTTCGGAAACTTCCATGTTCTGGATGTTCTTGAACGCATCGGTAACGGGCGCGAAGGCCTGCTTGACGGTATCGTAGGCGGAATTGGTCTCGGTGGTCATAAGGTTCTCCATCCTCAGGTTTGAGCTATGGGCTCACCCCGTCCGGCTTTGGCCCGGGGCGTTCTCTTTATGGCATGTTAACTTGTGCACTGCAATATTGTTGCTGCGTTGCGATATCACAAATCCGTGATATGCTCATTACAGAGGCAGCAACTGGCCGAAAACAGGGCTCAGTGCTGAACGGCGCCCGGCAAGCCGTAAGCCTCCATCTGGGCCCGTACCTGCGCCACATTATGCCCCAGCACGACGATGTCGTGCTTGCGGCCGTCGATGTCGCGCACATGGTCACGCAGCAGCGCTTCGGCCTTGAAACCAAGGCTTTCGAACAGCGCGATGGCGCCCTGCTGGTCGACGGTCATCTGCACCGAGAGTTTTTCGAGCCCGGCGCCGAGCGCCACCGCAAACGTCTCCTGCGACAATGCACGGCCGACGCCCTGACCGCGGACGTCCGATGAAACGACCATGCGGATTTCGCCGACATGGGGCGACCATGAATGCGGATCGCGCACCAGGGTGCCGCAGCCGACCACCTTGCCATGCTTGATGGCAAGCAGGCTGGTGATTGCGCCGCGCTCGATCTCCTTGACCCACGCCGACAGCACCTTCGGCTCGCTGATGTTGCGCGGCAGGAACAACAGATCGTGCGGCGGCAGCTTTTGCGCGAAGTCCAGAACCGCCGGTTCGTCCGCGGCCGACATCAGCCGGAATTCGATATCGCCCGCATCGGTTTTCACATGGCGGGGGTAGCAACGGGTCTCACTGCTCATGTCGATCTCTCACCTAACCACGAATCCAGTTTCGGCCACAGCCGTTTTATTGCATTGGCGCCGGCCACGAGGCTGACGTGTCCGCCTTTCATCATCACCTCTTCCTTGTCCGTCGAAGCAACCCTCGGAATGAGGTGCCTGGCCGCGTCATAGGGCACGATGTGATCGTGCTCGGCCACCGCGTGCAGGATCGGCACCTTGATCCTGGAGATGTCCGCCGGCCTGCCGCCGACCGACATGGTGCCGTCGTACAGCTTGTTGTCCCACATCAGGTCCTTGGTGATGGCCCGGAAGTATTCTCCCGCCAGCGGCAGCGTATCGTTGGCCCAGCGGTCGAACATCCGATAGGATTTCACGAATTCGTCGTTCCAGATGTTCTCCCAGAGCTGCACCTGGCCCATCACCTTCGCGGACGGCCTGAGCATGTCGAAGGAGGCGAGAATCATTTCCGGCGGTACGTTGCCGACGCTGTCCACCAGTTTGTCGACGTCGAAGTAGCGGCGATCGGAGAAATTCTGGAACAGCTTCATCTCGCGGAAATCGATCGGCGTGGTGAAGCAGACCAGGTTCTTCATCGGCCCCTCGGGAAAGATCGAGCCGTAGAGCAGCGACAGCACGCCGCCGAAGCAGTAGCCGACCACGGTGACGTCGGTCTCGCCGGAATCCTGCTGCACGCGGCGGATGCAGTCCGGAATGAAGTCGAGGACGTAATCCTCCATCCTCAGGCTTTTTTCTTCCGGCTTGGGCGCGGTCCAGTCCAGCATGTAGACGTCATATCCGCGTTTCAACAGGAACTCGATAAAGCTCTGGCCCGGCACCATGTCGAGGATGTAGCCGCGGTTGGTGGTCGCCATCACGATCAGGATCGGCACCCGGTAGATCTCGTCCGCGAGCGGCCGGTAGTGATAGAGATTCATCGTCCCACGCGTATGCAGGATGTCTTTCGGGGTCGATCCCAGCGCCGGGCCGGACGACGCGATATATTCCACCCCCTTAATGCTGCGCTGGATCGCGCGCTGCACCTCGGTCTGGATCCGCTCGGGGATGGAGGTCAGATCAAGACCGGACGGCGCGTTCATTTCCGCTCTCCGCTTGCGGAAGGCGGACGCTTGGTGCGCGGGGGTTTCGGTGCTGCGGCATAGCCGCCCGCCGGTGCGCCGGAATTATGATGCACCTGATGCAGCAGCGCCCTGATCTCGTTCAACTGCCCTTCGATCGATTGCAGCCGTTCGCCCATGCTGATCATCTGAGCGCGGCTCGGCAGATTCATGCTGACGAGGTATTTCTCCATCAGCTCGCCGAGTTGCTTTTGCGCGCCAGCGCCGACGCTGCCGACCTGGTTCATCACCTTGGAAAATTCCGGCGACGTCATCGCCTGACTGGCGAAGGAGTTGAATCCCTTCTCCATCTCGCCGATCATGTTCTGCCACATCGCGACGGGGTCGTTGCTTTTGTCCGCCATTTGCGCCCTCCGGAAATGATGACGAGTTACTTGATCTTGCGCGTATTGTGGCCGCAAGACCGGCATGCACTTCTGCGGAATACGCGCCTGCCCCGTTCTTTGCCCCATACCACACTGTTGCGCCCGGCCGGTCAACATTGCAGCGTCGATTTGCCGGCGTTTGCCGCCTCGCTTGGCCCGCAAAACCGTGTCATAGGTTCCTCATCGCAATACCGTTGAAGGACCAGCCGTGACCCCAATTCCGCAGCAGCCGCCGCAAATGGCCAGAACCAACGGCATCGACCTTTGCTACGAAATTTTCGGCAGGGATGATGCCGAACCCATGCTGCTGATCATGGGACTTGGCGCCCAGATGATCCTGTGGGACGACGAATTCTGCCAGCAGCTCGCCGCGCGCGGATTTCGCGTGGTGCGCTTCGACAACCGCGACATCGGAAAATCCAGCAAGCTGACCGGCGGCAAGCCGTTGAAGCCGCTCGAATTGCTGAAGTTGCGGTTCCTGAAGATCCCGGTCGAAGCCCCCTACCGGCTGCGCGACATGGCCGCGGATACGGTCGGCCTGATGGATGCGCTCGGCATCACGTCGGCGCATCTGGTCGGTGCGTCGATGGGCGGCATGATCGCCCAGGAAATCGCGATCGCATTTCCGCAGCGGGTGCGTTCGCTCACCTCGATCATGTCGACCACGGGCAACCCGAAAGTGCCGCCGCCGACGCGCGAGGCCGGCGCGATGCTGATGGCGCCGCCGCCCACCACCAAGGAAGAATTCCTCACGCGCTTTGCGCAGACCTGGAAAGTCCTGCGCGTCGGCAGTTTTCCCCTTGATGAAGCCAAGGACCGCGAACGCGCCGAACGCGTCTTTGCACGCGGGCTCAATCCGGCCGGAGTCGGACGGCAACTGCGTGCGATCCTCGCCTCCGGCAGCCGCAAGGAGCGGCTGCGCGCGGTGAAGGCGCCGACCCTGGTGATCCACGGCACCGTCGATCCGCTGGTGCGCCCGGAAGGCGGCAAGGACACCGCCGCATCGATCCCCGGCGCCAGGCTGATGATGGTCGAGGGCATGGGCCACGCCATTCCGATCCCGATGTGGCCGCAGATCATCGACGCGATCGACCGGCACGCGCACGGCGCAAAGGCGCAGCAGTAGGGTGATGCTGGCCCCTCGGTCCCAGCGCTGCGCGTCCGGACACTGAAGGCCGTCATTGCCGGCCTTGTGCCGGCAGCGCATTCTACGTCATGGCCGGGCTCGTCCCGGCCATCCACGTCTTTGCTCCACATCGGAAAGAAAGACGTGGATGCCCGGCACAAGGCCGGGCATGACGGCGTGCTGGTGTCGCAGCGCTGCGTAGCGCCGCATCACGCCGGGACAACGAGAGGCCGTCATTGCCGGGCTTGAGCAATCCATCCTGCGAAGACGGGCGTAGACGCGCTTATGAAATCGGGGCCCGCGACACCGGGATTATCCCCCCGCCCAGACATCGAGTACGTAGCGATTGCGCGTGCCCAGTTCGTCGATCCAGCGCGCCGCGGCAGCCTGGTCGCCGCCGGTGCGTTCGCGATGGATCGACATCAATGCGGCATTGACGTCCGGCTCCATCTTGCCGCCGTCGCCGCAGACGTAAATGATCGCGCCCTGCTCGATCAGGCTCCAGACCTTGTCCTTCTGCGCGCCGACTACATGCTGCACATACATCTTCGGCCCGTCGCCGCGCGAGAACGCGACGTGCAATTCGGCGACGCCGGCGGCCGCGAACGCCTTGAGTTCGTCGGCATAGAGAAAATCCTGCTCGGGATGACGGCAGCCGAAAAACAGCATCGCCGGACCGAGCGCCGCCCCCTCGGCCTTCCGAGCGCCGCGCTCCTGCAGAAAACCGCGGAACGGCGCCAGGCCGGTGCCGGGCCCGATCATGATGATCGGCACCGTCGAATCGCCGGGAAGCCGGAAGCCGGCCTTGGTTTCGCGCACGGTGGCGTGGATGGTGTCGCCGGGTCGGCGGCCGGCAAGGTAATTCGAGCAGATGCCCTTATAGATTCCACGTCCCGAACTTGCCGGTGCTTCCACGACGCCGATAGTGACGCTGCAACGCGCGGCACCGCCGGCCGGCGAGGACGAGATCGAATAATAGCGCGGCGCCAGCAGCGACAGCATCTCGAGATAGGCATGGAACGGCAATTCGCAGGCCGGATGTTCTTCCAGCAGATCGTAGACCGAGCGGCGCCTGCTCAGTATTTCGGAGCGGTAGCGCTCGGCCGATTCCGCGTCCTCGCCGACATAGGCCAGCAGTTTCGGCCTGGTCACCGGACAGCGGGTATGCTCCGACAGGATCTGGATTTGCTTGCGGGTCGCGACCTGCTGCAGTTCCACAAATTCGGTGAGCAGCCGTCCGACCGATACCGCCTCGCCGACCGGCAACTGCGCGCGGCGTCCTTCCGCGACCTGCAGGCGGACCTGATCGGCGGGCAGAAAACCGAAACGGCGGGCGACGGCATCGACCAGCACCGGATCGTTGCGCGGCACGACGCTGAGATGGTCGCCGACCCGGTAGCTCAGATTTTGCGGCAGTTGCACTTCGATATGCCGGGTCGAACGATCAGACGCATGGGCGCCGGTCTTGTTCTGCAATTCGCGGTTGACCAGCACCTTCATCGGCGACGCGCCGCCCAGCGCCACCACGGCGTTCACGGTGGTCGGCGCCACCGGTTCGATCTGGTACAGCGGTTCATCGTTGGCGCTGCGCGCAAGCCCGGTGTCGACGCCGAATTCCTTCACCGCCGCCGGAGCGGCCTTGGCGAACCAGCTTTCGAACTGGCCATCGAGATCGCTGCGAGCGTCACCCTCGCCGCGCGCATAGACGCTTTTCGCGCCGTGCGCGGCCAGTTGTTCGTCGATCAGCCGCGGGATCGATTGGTAGGTCGCGGCCCAGTCGCTGTTGCCGCAGCCGAACACCGCATAGCGAACCCTGGCGAATGCATCCTTCGGCAGACCTTCGCTGAGCCATTTGACGAACCGCGCGGCATTATCCGGCGCGGCGCCGTTATAGGACGCGCAGAAGATCAGCACGCCGCCCTGCTCCGGCAGCTTGCCGACATAATCGTCGAGCGGCGCAAGCCTGGTGGCAAAGCCGTTGACCTCGGCAAGGTCGGCGACGCGGGTGGCGAGTTCTTCGGCGCTGCCGAGATTGGAGCCGTAGAGCACCAACAGCGGCGTGTTGTGCCCGGGACGCGTACGCGCGGCGGGCCGCGCCGCCGTTGATGCGGCGGCGGTGGTCGTGGTGCGGCCGGCAAACGCGCCGCGTTCCTTGTCGCTGCGCAGGCGCACCTTGATCTTGAAACCATCGGGCTTGATGGTCAGCGTCTCCTTCAGATGCATCTGGTAGCGCTGATGGTCGATCAGCTTGAAGCGCTGCAGGATCATGCCGATCGCAAGGGCCGCCTCGTGCATCGCAAAACCGCGGCCGATGCAGGCGCGCTGGCCGTTGCCGAACGGCTTCCAGGCATTGACCGGGCGCGCGGCCTCGGCCTCCCGGCTGAAATTCTCCGGATCGAACGCATCCGGGTTCGGCCCCCATACCGAGGGGTCGCGGTGCAGCGCCAGCACCAGCACCGTGACGAAGGTGTTCTTCTTCAGCTTGTACTTGCCGCCGATCACCTCGTCCTTCAGCGGCGCGATGCCGTAGGCCGGCGCCGGCGGCCACAGCCGCAGCGCTTCCTTCAGGATCTGCGTGATGTAGGTGAGCTGGGTGACCTGCTGATAGGTCGGCTTGGCGCCGGTGTCCGGGCCGAGCACGCGGTCGACCTCCTCATACGCCTTCTTCAGCACGTCGGGATGCTTGAGCAGCGCATACAGCGTGCAGGACAACAGCCCGCTGGTGGTCTCATGGCCTGCGATCAGGAACGTGTTGATCTGGTAGCGGATGTTGACGTCGTCGAGCTGGGTGCCGGTGGCGCGGTCGACGCCGGTCATCATGGCGCCGAGCATGTCCTTCCTGCCCTCGGCGGCCTCGGCGTTCTTGCGTCGCTCGGCCACGATCTCGTCGACCATCTTGTTCATGAAGGCGACGTCGCCGGCCAGCGTCCGCCGGCGCTTCTGCAGCCACAGGCCCTCCAGCGGAATTCCGCGCGTCATCATGATGGTCTCGAGCGAACGCACCAGCGATTCCACGAACGGATGATAGTCTTCGCGGTAAAACGAGTTGAAGCGATAATCGAACCCGCACAGCCCGATGGTGTCCAGCGTCAGCGCGGTCATGTCGTGGACGACGTCGATCTCGTCGTCGGCGTTCAGCCGGCCCCACTTCTCCACCAGCTGCTCGGCGATATCGAGCATGCTCGGATGATAGGACTGCATCGCGCGGTTGCCGAACGGCGTCATCAGGATGTTGTGCGCCTTGCTCCAGTTCAGCTCGCTGGTATCGGCGGTGAACAGTCCATCGCCGCCGACCGCCCGCACCCGCCGCAGCGCGCCGCGCACCGCCTTGTCGAAGCGTTTCTCGTCGCTGAGCTCATCGACCAGATCGTGGCCGGACACGATCACCAGCGGCGCGCCCATCATGTCGAGCCAGAAGATCGGTCCGAGTTCCTTGGCCAGCCGCGCCAGATGCTGCACCGGCGCGGTCGAATCCAGCGACAGCATGTTGCCGACCACCGGCTGCTTCGGCGGATGCGGGATCGGGCTCAGCTTGTTGACGGACGCCATGAAATGCTGGTCTCCCTGATGTGCCGAGGCACCTTCCGGTAAATCGTCATGCCCGGGACAGGCCCCCACCGGATTCACACATTTCGTCATACGCGGGCCTGACCCGCGTATCCATCACTTCGGAAGACCCTTTTAAAAGATGGATTGCCGGGTCAAGCCCGGCAAGGACGATAAGATGTGTGCATCCAGTAGGGACAGGCCCGGCCATGACGGAATCTTACCCAAACCGTTTCTTACGCCATTCGATCAGCTTGGCGCTCACCTCGTCCGGCTTTTCCTGCTGCGTCCAATGGCCGCTGTCGCGGACCAGGTATTTTTCCAGGTCGGGAACGATCTTCTCCATGCCGTCGGCGGCGGACGGCGGCAGCACCGCGTCGTTCTCGGCCATGATCATCAGCGACGGCACCCGGACGGTGTGATCGAGCCCGGCCGAATTGCGCCAGTTGCGCGACATGTTGCGGTACCAGTTGATGCCGCCGGTAAATCCGGTCCGGGTGAAGGTATCGACGAATACCTTCTTTTCCTCGCCCGACAGGATCGGCGTACGTGGATCGTATTTCACGTCGTAAGCCGCGATCATCTGCGGAAACGCCAGATTGGTCTTGGCGGAGGCGCCGACGCCGGCGGTCGGCGGCCCGGCGGGGGTGTCGTCCTTGCGCGGCATCGGTTTGCGCATGAAAGCGTCGAACGTCTGCTCGACGCGGCCGCCGAAGATTTTGTCGGGTTCGCGGGCCGGATCCTGGAACTGCACGATGTACATGCTGTCGCCGAATCGCTTGCGGAACAGTTCGATCGGATCCGCCGGTGCGCGATCGCTATGCGGCGTGTTGATGCCGACGACGCCGGCGACGCGATCGATATGCCGAAGCGGCATCTGCCAAACGATAAAGCCGCCCCAGTCGTGGCCGACGAAAATGGCCTTGTCGATCTTGAGATGATCGAGCAGGCCGACCATGTCGCCGGTGAGATGCTCGATGTCGTAGTCCTCGACCGCCTCGGGTCGCTCGGTGGAACCATAGCCGCGCTGGTCCGGCGCGATCACCCGGATGCCGGCTTGGCTGAGCGCCCTGATCTGGTGCCGCCACGAAAACGCCAGTTCCGGCCAGCCATGGCACAGGATCAGCGGCGGCGTATCGGTTGTCGGGCCGGCCTCGTAGTAGCCCATGCGAATGCCGTTCACTTGCGCGAACTGCAGCGGCGGCATTTCGATCATGACATACCCTCCAGGTCGTCCCCGCGCAGGCGGGGACCCATAGCCTCCGCTGCCAGCGATGTGGAAGCGGCCCACAACATCGGTAAACACCGGCCGCCCAATGACCATCCGTGGTTATGGGTCCCCGCCTTCGCGGGGACGACGGGGGTGGGAATGGTCATTCAGCCCGCCGCGCTCTGCGCGTCCGATGCCGGCGGCGCATAGGCGGCCGCCAGCGCGTCGAATTCTTGCGGCAGCATGTCGCACAATAGCTGGACATGGGGAATGATGTTGGCGCCGGCGATGAAGCCGAAGTCCAGCTGGTCGCGGTAGCTCTGCACCGTAATGTTCAGCGCAAGACCATGGGTCGAGATCGACACCGGGAAGATGTGCAGCAATTCTGCGCCGGCCGCATACAGCGTCTGCCGCGGCCCCGGCACGTTGGAGACCGTGATGTTCGCCGCCGGGGGCAGCACGTCGGACAGGCTGGAGCGGCTGTACAGCAGCGCCAGGATCTGCACCAGGATAGGCGCGCCGAGCATGGAGATGTTGGAGACCTGCGGCATCAGCGCGCGCAAGGGATGCGACATTTCCTTGGATTTGGTGGATTGCGCGATGATCGCCTCCAGCCGCGCCTTGGGGTCGTCGACATTGGTGGCGATCGAGCAGATCATGCCGAACACCTGGTTGTTGGCGTCGGTGTTGCCTTCCTCGCGCAGCGAGATCGGCACCGCTGCGGTCATCGACTTGGCCGGGAGCGCCCCGCGATCCTTGAGATAGCGCCGCACCACGCCGCTGCTCAGCGCCAGCACCACGTCGTTCAATTTTCCACCCGACGCTTTCGCCAGCGCCTTGGCCTTGCTTAACGATATCGACGTACCGGCAAAGCTGCGCTCCGAGGAAATCGACTTGTTCAGTATCGTCGGCGGCGACATCATGCTGGCGATGCTGTCGCGCGATGTCGGATCGGTCACCTTCCCGATCACGTCGGAAATGCTCTTCGCCATGGTCGGCAGGCTGCCGACGAATTTCACGGCATTTTCGATCTGGAACATGGCGTTGTCAAACAGGATCGAACCGATATCGCTTTTTCCCGAACGCGGCAGGTCGATGGTCTTCGGCGTCGCCGAGCCGTCGAACGGCTGGCGCCAGAGCTGCTGGTAGGAATCGATCAGGTTGGCGGCAATCTCGCGGGGCTCCGGGCCGTCCTTGCGCGCCGCGACGGGTGGCTCGACCGTGCGCGGCACCGGCGTCACGTCGTAGATCATGTTGGTGAGTGCCGCCCCCGCGCCGCCGTCGATGCAGGCGTGGTGCATCTTGGAGTACAGCCCGATCTCGTTGTCCTTCATGCCCTCGAAAACGTAGAACTCCCACAGCGGCCGGGCGCGGTTGAGCAGCTTGGCATGCATCCAGCCGACGATGCGCTCCAGCGTGGCGCGGTCGTAGGGTGCCGGCAGGCTGCCGCGGAAAATATGGCGATCGATGTCGAACTGGTCATCCTCGACCCAGCTTGGATGATCGATGTCGAGCGGCGCCTTTTCCAGCCGCGCCTTGAGGATCGGCGCGATGTGCAGGCGCGAGGCGATCATCGCCTTGAAGTCCTCGAAGAAGTTGCCCTGGTAGTTTTCCGGCAGCCGGAAGATCGCCATGCTGCCGACATGCATCGGCATCTCCGGCGTTTCCAGATACAAAAACGACGCGTCCATCGAGGACAGCTTCTTGCCTTCAGCCATGGTCTCCTCCCGGCAACAGGTCCCGCGACGCTTCAGACGCGCGCTTGTTCAGGACCGCGGTCGGATTGTGCATTTTCCGGCGGCCCATATGCAATGGCAAACGGCCCCGACCGGTCAAATTGCTTGAATTCGCCCTCGGCTTGCGCCAGCCGGTCCGCCACCGCCCATAACGCGGCGGCGTTCACGCCGAGGCCGATATGGCTGGCGAGCCGCACCTCGATATTCTCAGCGGTATCGGAAGGGCGCAGCAGCGAGGTCTGCCAGTTCACAATGCCGTCGGTGCGGCTGTAGATCGAGGTGGTCGGCACCGGCAAATCGCCGCCGATGGCCTTTGTCAGTTCGGAATTATCTTCCACGGTTTCGCCGGACAGCGCCTCGTAAAGCCGCGTGGCGTTGGTTGCCCGCACGTCGCCGGCGAACGGACTTCCCAACGTGATCACGGAGCGGACCATGTCCGGCAACTGCAGCGCCAGATCGCGTGCGTAGACGCCGCCTAGGCTCCATCCGACGATTGAGACCTTGCGGCCGGTCGCCTCGTGGATATCGGTCAGCAGTTTTTTCAGCGCATTGCGCCGGGACGTGATGTCGCCGAAATTACGGCCCATGTTCCAGGCGTAGGCGTCATATCCCAGTTGTTTCAGATAGCGCCGCATCGGCGCCATCGACAGGTCGCTGGCAAGAAAGCCGGGCAGCGCCAGCACGGGGTGGCCGTCGCCCTTGGGCGCCCGCATCAGGAGCGGCGAAAGCAGCAGGCTGGCGTTGAATTCGAGGATGCTTCTCGCTTCCGCCAGCAGCAGAATGAGGCCGGGCGGACGAAGCCGGCGCGTTGCGGCAGGCTCGCTCTGATTCATCGCCGGCACTATTTCTTGTCCTTGGGCCGGGGGCTCCCAAGGCCTGTACCAAGGCTGGTACCGATTCCGGCCATGGTCGCGAACATGTCTTGAAACCGTTCGGCGATCTTCGGATCGAAGGTGAACCAGCTCTGCATCAGCGCCTCCGGCGACACCTTTTCGATATTGGCCGTCAACTGCTGCTGCAATTTCTCCATGACCGCGGTCTGCATCGGCTGCACATCCGGCAGTCCGAAAAACTGCCGTGCTTCCAGCGGCGTGCAATCGACCTCAACGTTGATTTTCATGTCTGCTCCTCGGTCCTGTTCGAAATGCCCGCAAGAGCAAAACGAACAACGGCCAGTATCGCCGCGACCGGGCGCGCGGGCAAGCGACGGAATATGTGATCCCCTGGCGCGAATGCAGGACCGGCGAAGATGATTCAGCCGAATCGCTCGACCGCGAACGGCTTTGGATCGGCAAACGGCGTCGCTCCAGTCATCATTTCGGCCAGCAGGCGGCCGGTGGCGGGGCCCAGGGTCAGGCCGTGATGCTGGTGTCCGAAGTCGAACCAAAGCCCGTTGTGCCGCGGCGCCTTGCCGATCACCGGCAGCATGTCAGGCAAACAGGGCCGCGCGCCCATCCAGGGCTTCGTTTCGACCGGCTCCCCCAATGGAAACAGCTTTCGCGCCCGCGGTAATGCGCGTTCGACCTGAACAGGCGTCGGCGGCGCATCGCGACGGGCAAATTCGACGCCGGTGGTAAGGCGAATGCCGCGATTCATCGGCGCCAGCACGAAGCCCATGTCCGAATCGAGGACGGGATGGTGGAGCACGGCATTGCCGCGCGCGGCGAGATGCAGGTGGTAGCCGCGCTTGACGGCAAGCGGGATCGGATATCCCAGCGGACGAAACACCTGATCCGACCACGGCCCCATCGCCACCACAACCTCGCGCGCGACGACGGCGCCGTTGGTCCCCGCGATGCGCCAGCCGCCGCTGCGCTGTTCCAGCGTTCGCGCGTCGCCAACAAGAAAGCGTCCGCCCTTGCGCGCGAACAGCGCGGCATAGGCTTTTGCCAGTCCGCCGGGATCGGGAACAAAACCGGGCGCCGGAAAGTGGATCGCGCCGGCGAAATCGCCGGTCAAACCTGGCTCGCGTCCGGCAATGCCGGCGGAATCGAGAACTTCGCCTTCGACACCATACTGCCCGGCGCGCGCCAGCGTCTCCAGCGCCTTCGCCAGCGTCGCATGCGAACGAAACAGTTTGATCCAGCCGGTCCGCCGCAGCAGCTGCGGCACGTCGGCTTCCTCGATCAGCGCCTCATGTTCGGCAAGGCTGCGCCGGATCAAGGGCAGCGCCGACACCGCGCTGTGCAGCGCGCGTTCCGGCGACGACGCCACGAAGTAGCGCACCAGCCATGGCAAAAACGCCGGCAAGTCGGCGGCGTGATAACGCACTTCGGGCGCGCGATTGAGCGCATAGCGGAGGATCGGACCGGCCTCGCGCGGAAACATGTAGGGGAAAACAGATGCGCGCTCGATCAACCCCGCATTGCCGTAGCTCGTCTCCTCGCCGGCGCGCTCGTGTCTGTCGACAAGAATGACGTCGCGGCCGCGTTGCTGCAGGTGCAGGGCAGCGCAGACGCCGACCATGCCCGCGCCTAGCACCACAATGTCGGCTCTGGATTCCACGACCTTCTCCGAAAGTTCGCGTTTCGGCGCGACCTTGAACTTAAGTATTGCATCACCACCGCGCAAACCGCTCCGGCGCGCGCGAGGGAACCGTCTCAAATCGCGCTTGCGCGGCAGCCAAACTCTGGCGACAATGATCGGCGGGCGCTTTCGGGGACGTTTGGCGCGCTGATCACAAAGCCACGGCGGAGAACCTGGACATATGTCGTTACGTCAGACCCTGCTTGCGATGACTGCGGCGTCGCTGTTGGCGTTCGCTCCGGCATCGGCGCAAACCCTGCGCTACGCCAATCAGGGCGATCTCAAATCGCTCGATCCCTACAGCCTTAACGAGACCACGACCCACGCGCATCTTGGCCATGTCTATGAAGGCCTGACGGCGCGCGACAAGGACCTGAAGATCATCCCCGCGCTCGCCGAAAGCTGGGAAACGCCGGAGCCGACGCGCTGGCGATTCCACCTGCGCAAGAATGTCAAATTCCAGAACGGCGATCCCTTCACCGCCGACGACGTGGTATTCTCGGCCGACCGCGTGCGCGCGCAGGGGTCAAATCTCCAGACCCGCATTCCAAGGGATGCAAAGGTCGTCAAGATCGACGATTACACCGTCGACTTCATCCTGAGTTCTCCCAATCCGATCCTGAATTCGCAATGGGACACCTGGTACATCGTCGACAAGAAATGGGCCGAGGCCAACAATTCCGTTGCGCCGACGCCGGCCGCGGCCACCACGCCGAGCTTCGCCTCGCTCAACGCCAATGGCACCGGAGCATTCACCGTCGAGAGCCATCAGCCGGGGGTGAAGACGGTATTCAAGGCCAATCCCAACTGGTGGCGCAAACCCGAACATAATCTGAAAGAGATCATCTTCACCCCGATAGGATCCGATGCCACCCGGGTCGCAGCCCTGCTGTCGGGCGAGGTGG
The DNA here is from genome assembly GCF_964252615.1 of uncultured Bradyrhizobium sp. Taxonomy (NCBI): domain Bacteria; kingdom Pseudomonadati; phylum Pseudomonadota; class Alphaproteobacteria; order Hyphomicrobiales; family Nitrobacteraceae; genus Bradyrhizobium; species uncultured Bradyrhizobium sp. Next base: position 107,711 of record NZ_CAXUNQ010000005.1, on the reverse strand, counting down.
ACGTCATCGAACCGGTGCCGATCCAGGACATCTCGCGGGTGGATTCCAGCTCGAACGCGCAGGTTCTCAAGGGCCCGGAGATTCGCACCATCTTCCTCGGCATGGACCAGGTGCGCGACGAGTTGCTGTACTCCAACATCAAGGGGAAGAACCCGTTCAAGGATGTTCGGGTCCGCGAGGCGTTCTACAGGGCGATCGATATCGAACTGATCAAGAGCCGCGTCATGCGCGGCCTGTCCACCCCGTCGGCGCTGATGGTTGCGCCGCAACTGTTCAAGCTGTCGGGCGAGTTTACTCGGCCGAAATTCGATCCGGACGGCGCCAAGAAGCTGTTGGCCGAGGCGGGCTATCCGGACGGATTCGAGGTCACGATGGATTGCCCGAACGACCGTTATGTCAATGACGCCGCGATCTGCCAGGCGGTGGTCGGCATGCTGGCCCGCATCGGCGTCAAGATCAATCTGCTGGCGCAGCCCAAGGCGCAATATTTCGCCAAGGTGCTCAAACCCGGCGGTTTCCAGACCTCGTTCTACATGCTGGGCTGGACTCCGGGCACGCTCGACTCCCACAACGTGCTTTACGATATCATGGGTTGCCGCGACGACCCGAAGGTGGCGCGTGGCGAAGCCAATCTCGGCGGCTATTGCAGCAAGGAACTGGACGCCGTCGCCGACAAGGTGCTGCAGGAGACCGACACCGCCAGGCGCGACCAGTTGATCAAGAACGCGTTCGAGATCGGCATCAAGGATTATGGCTACATCCCGCTGCACCAGCAGGCGTTGGCGTGGGGTGTGTCGAAGAAGGTGAAGCTGACGCAACGCGCCGACAATCAGATCCTGCTTTATTGGGCGACCAAGCAGGAGTAGGCGGTAAATCCCGTCATGCCCAGCCTTGCGCCGGGCGTCCACGGCTTGATGGCGCTGCAGCCAAAAAGACATGGATGACCGGACAAGCCCGGCCATGACGAATTCAACCGGCCGCCACGAATTTACGGTGAAAGGACCACATGCTCGCTTTCACTCTTCGTCGTGCGATTCAGGCCATCGGCGTCATGATCGCGGTCGGGATCATCTCGTTCTCGATGTTCCGTTTCGCGGGCGATCCGGTCAACCAGATCGTCTCGCTGGATACGCCGGCCGCGGAGCGCGCCCAGGTGCGCAAATCGCTCGGCCTCGACGACCCGGTGCCGGTGCAGTTCGCCCGCTATTTTGCCAATGCGGCGCAATTTAAATTCGGCGTCTCCTATCAGTTTCGCCAGCCGGTTTCGAAGCTGCTGGCGGAGCGGATGCCGGCGACGCTGGAGCTTGCGGCCTGCGCCACCATCCTGGCGATGGTGTTCGGCATCCTGATGGGCGTCTACTCGGCGCTGAAGCGCGACTCGTTTCTGGCAAAAATATTCCAGGCGGTGTCGCTGATCGGAATCTCGCTGCCGACGTTCCTGATCGGCATCCTGCTGATCTATCTGTTCGCGGTGACGCTGGGCTGGCTGCCGTCGTTCGGCCGCGGCGACGTGGTGCGGATCGGCTGGTGGACCACCGGCCTGCTCACGGTGTCCGGACTCAAGGCGCTGATCATGCCGGCGATCACGCTCGGGCTGTTCCAGATGACGCTGATCATGCGGCTGGTACGCGCCGAGATGCTCGAAGTATTGCGCACCGACTACATCCGCTTTGCCCGGGCACGCGGCTTAACGACGCGGGCCGTCCATTTCGGCCATGCGCTGAAGAATACACTGGTCCCCGTGATCACGGTCGCCGGCCTGCAATTTGGCTCGGTTATTGCATTCGCAATCATCACCGAAACCGTGTTTCAATGGCCGGGCATGGGATTGCTGTTTGTGCAGGCGGTGCAGAACGTCGATATTCCGATCATGGCGGCGTACCTGCTGGTAGTGTCGCTGATCTTCGTCACCATCAACCTCGTCGTCGATATTCTTTATACCGTGGTTGACCCGCGGCTGCGCGCGACCATCCAGCGTCCGGCCTGACCAGAGACCGGCAATGACCGAAGCCCTCATCCCCCACCCCGCCGAACCGGTTTCGAGCGCGGCCCGCGCGCGCTCGCTGCCCCGACGCCTGTTCGGACGCGCAATCGACAGCGACATCTTCCATTCCTTCCGGCGCTCCCGGCTCACCATGGTTGCGACCGCCGTAACCCTGCTGTTTTTTCTGCTCGCGATCTTTGCGCCGGTTCTGGCGGTGCAGAACCCGTTCGATCCCGCCCAGCTTCAACTGATGAATTCGCGCATCGCGCCGCTGTGGACCGCGGACGGCCAGAGCCCGTTCCTGCTCGGCACCGACGAACAGGGCCGCGACGTTTTCTCCGCCATTCTGTACGGCTTGCGGATTTCATTGACGGTCGGCGTGCTCGGGGTGGTGCTTGCCGGCACCCTTGGCATCGCCCTCGGACTGATCGCCGGCTATGTCGGCGGCGCGCTCGACGGTCTGATCATGCGGATCGCCGATGTGCAGCTCACCTTCCCTGCCATTCTGATCGCGCTTCTGATCAACGGCGTGGTCAAATCGGTGATGGGGAACCGGCTCGATGCCATCAGCACGCTGGCGGTGCTGGTATTCGCGATCGGCCTGAGTTTCTGGGTGCAGTACGCCCGCACAGTGCGCGGTTCGGTGATGGTGGAGAAGAACAAGGATTATGTGGCGGCGGCGCAGCTGATCGGGCTGCCCGCGCCGGTCATCATGCTGCGCCATGTACTGCCCAACGCGATGGGACCGATCCTGGTGATCGCAACCATCAATCTTGCGCTCGCGGTCATTACCGAGGCGACATTGTCGTTTCTGGGGTCCGGCATGCCCGACACCATGCCGTCGCTCGGCACCCTGATCCGGATCGGCAACAATTATCTGTTCGCGGGCGAGTGGTGGATCGTGGCGTTTCCGGGCTTCGCGCTCGCCGGCCTGATCCTCTCCATCAACCTGCTCGGCGACTGGCTGCGCGACGCGCTCAATCCGAAGCTCCGATGATGCGCGACGGTCTGGCCATATGACCGAACCTGTTCTCTCCGTGCGCAACCTTAGGGTCGAATTTGCGACCCGCCGCAGCAATCTGCGCGCCATTGACGGAATTTCCTTCGACATCGCCAAGGGTGAAGTGCTGGGCGTGGTCGGCGAATCCGGCGCCGGAAAATCCGTTACCGGCCTTGCCGTGATTGGCCTGATCGATCCGCCCGGCCGCATCAGCGGCGGCGAGATCTATCTGTCGGGCCTGCGGATCGATAATCTTCCGCCCGAACAGCAGCGCAAGCTTCGCGGCAAGCGGATCGGCATGATTTTCCAGGATCCGCTCACGAGCCTCAATCCCCTTTACCGGGTCGGCGACCAGCTCGTCGAAACCATCCGCACCCATCTCAGCCTTTCGGAATCGGGGGCCCGCAAGCGCGCCATCGATCTGTTGGCCGAGGTCGGCATTCCCGCACCGGAAAAACGCGTTGATGCCTATCCGCATGAATTTTCGGGCGGCATGCGCCAGCGCGTCGTGATCGCGCTGGCGATCTGCGCCGAGCCGGAATTGATCATCGCCGACGAACCGACCACGGCGCTCGACGTTTCGGTGCAGGCGCAGATCATCTCGCTGATCAAGCGGCTCGGCCGCGACCACGGAACTGCGGTGATGCTGGTGACGCACGACATGGGCGTCATCGCCGAGACCTCGGATCGGGTTGCCGTGATGTATTCCGGCCGCATCGCCGAAATCGGCCCGGTCCAGGATGTGGTGCGGCACCCGCTGCATCCCTATGCCAAGGGCCTGATGGGCGCGATCCCGACGCTCGCCGGCGAGGAGAAACGGCTGGTGCAGATTCCGGGCTCGATGCCGCGTTTGTCAGCCATACCGCCGGGCTGCGCGTTCCATCCGCGCTGCGCTTTCGCCTTCGACCGCTGCCGGATCGAGCGTCCGGAACCGATCCGGCACGGCACCCAGGACGTGGCCTGCCATCTTTACGACACCGCCAAGGAGAACGCGGCATGACCGCGGCGCCGTTCGTCGATGTCAAGAAGTTGCGCCGCGTATTCGACGTCTCGAAGCCGTGGCTCAACCGGCTGCTCGAGGGCGGTCATCTGGAATTCCTGAAGGCGGTGGATAGCGTCACCTTCGACATCGCCAAGGGAGAAACCTTCGCACTGGTGGGCGAATCCGGTTCAGGCAAGACCACGGTTGCACGCATGGTGGTCGGCCTGCTGCCACCGACCTCCGGCGAAGTGGTGATCGACGGCGTGTCGATGAGCGACACAAGGCAATCGCAGGCACGGCAGCGATTGCGACGCCGCATCCAGATGATTTTCCAGGACCCCTATGCCAGCCTTAATCCGCGCCTGCGGGTCGATGCCATCGTCGCCGAGCCGATCCGCGCCTTCGATCTCATTCAGGGCGAGCGTCACATCCGCGGCCGTGTCGGCGAACTGTTGAATCTGGTCGGGCTGCATGCCGATGACGGCTGGAAATACCCGCACGAATTTTCCGGCGGGCAGCGCCAGCGCATCGCGATTGCCCGCACGCTGGCTTCGGAAGCCGAATTCATCGTCTGCGACGAGCCGACCTCGGCGCTCGACGTCTCCGTCCAGGCGCAGATATTGAACCTGATGCGCGATCTGCAGGACAAGTTCGGCCTGACCTACCTGTTCATCAGCCACAATCTTGCGGTGGTCAGGCACATGGCGAGCCGCGTCGGCGTGATGTATCTCGGCCGCATTGTCGAAATCGCCGAGGGCCGCGAGTTGTTCGACAACCCGCGCATGCCCTATACGAAAATGCTGCTGGGCGCCGTGCCCGATCTTACCATGTCCGGCCGCCAGCGCATCCCCGTGAAAGGCGAAATTCCCAACCCGATCAACCCGCCGCCGGGCTGTGCATTCAACCCGCGCTGCCCGCTGGCATTCGATCTCTGCCGCAGGCAGACGCCGGCGCTGATCGACGGCGTGGCGTGTCATGCGGTGAACGATCCGGCGCACGCCGCCGCAAGCGCGTAATCACGAGGACGCACGCAGGCCTTTCCACATCACGCGCGGGCTTGACCCGCGTATCCGTCACGCTTCAAAAGACTGTTGCAAAGAGGGTGGATGGCCGGATCGAGCCCTACTGGATGCACACATCTCATCGTCATGGCCGGGCTTGACCCGGCATCCATCCCCTTCGAAACGACTCATCCGAAGATGGATGGACGCGGGTCAAGCCCGCGTATGACGGGAGGTGTGAATCCAGTAGGGACAGGCCCGGCCATGACGGGAGGGTGATTCAAGACCGGTTGGCAGCCCGCCTCGCCTGTGGTCAAGTGCGCCGCCCGCGCAAACCCGGCGCAACATTGGATTCCCATGAGCAAGATCAACCCCGATCCCTTCACCACCCGGCCCGAGATCGAAGGCACGTTCGGCGTCGTCACCTCGACGCACTGGATCGCCACCGCGGTCGGCATGGCCACCCTGGAGAAAGGCGGCAACGCCTTCGACGCCGGCGTCGCCACCGCGTTCACGCTGCAGGTGGTCGAACCGCATCTGAACGGTCCGGGCGGCGATGTGCCCGTTATCGTGCATGATGTGAGGCGCGGACGGACCGAGGTGATCTGCGGTCAGGGTCCGGCGCCGGCAGGCGCCACCATCGCGCATTACCGCGACGAACTGGGTCTCGATCTCATACCGGGCACCGGTTTGCTGGCGGCCTGCATTCCCGGCACCTTCGACACCTGGATGACCCTGCTGCGCGACTATGGCACGATGCGGCTCGCCGATGTGCTCAGTCCCGCGATCGATTACGCGCGTAACGGCTTTCCGCTGGTCGAGCGCGCCAGCGCCACCATCGACACCGTCAAGGAGCAGTTTCGCGCGCACTGGCCGACCTCGGCCGCGGTGTATTTGCCCAACGGCCGGGTTCCGGTGCCGGGCACCATCTTCAGCAATCTGAAATTTGCCGAGACTTACGAGCGTATCCTTCGCGAAGCGCAAAACGGCGGCGGAAGCCGCGAGACCGAGATCGAACGCGCCCGAAAAGCCTGGTCGCAGGGCTTTGTCGCCGACGCCATCGATCGCTTCTGCCGCACCCAGGACATCATGGATACATCGGGCCGCCGTCACCGTGGCCTCCTGACCGGCCAGGACATGGCCAACTGGCAGGCGACGATCGAGGCGCCGATCGCTTACGATTACGGGCGCTACACGGTGATGAAGGCGGGCCCCTGGACGCAGGGGTTGGCGACGTTGCAGACGCTCGCCTTACTCAAGGGCTTTGACCTCGATGCGCTTAGTCCGGTCAGCGCCGAGTTCATTCATCTGCAGGTCGAAGCGACCAAGCTCGCCTTTGCCGATCGCGACACGTTCTACGGCGATCCGAAATTCGTCGACGTGCCGGTCGATGTGCTGCTGTCGGACGCCTACAACGACCAGCGCCGCAAGCTGATCACCGGTCACGCCTCGATGGAGCTACGGCCGGGAACCGTTACCGGCTTTGGCAAGCAGGTCGACGTCCGGCTCGCCTCCGGCGCGCGCTCGGCGGTGGAAAACTCCGGCGCCGGAGAACCGACCGTCGGCCGCATCGACTGGACCCACGACGAAGACCATCTGCCTGATGTCTCGCAGACGCGCGACCGCGAACGGATGGGCGCAATTCCCGGTGATACCGTGCATTTCGATATTATCGACCGCGACGGCAACATGGTTACGGCAACGCCGTCGGGCGGCTGGCTGCATTCGTCGCCGGTCATTCCCGACCTCGGCTTCTGCCTCGGCACCCGCGCGCAGATGTTCTGGCTTGACGACGACCATCCGGCGGCGCTCAAGCCCGGCAAGCGGCCACGCTCGACGCTGACACCGACCATGGCGCTGCGCGATGGCGAGCCGTATCTCGCCTGGGGTTCGCCGGGCGGCGACCAGCAGGATCAGTGGATCACGCAGTTTTTCCTGCGACACGTCCACGCAAACATGAATCTGCAGGAGGCGATCGACGCGCCGGCGTGGCATTCGGAGCATTTCCCGTCGTCATTCTGGCCGCGCAAGGCTCGTCCAGGCGTCATGGTGGTCGAATCGCGGGTGCCGGATGCCACCGTGAAGGACCTTCGCGCCCGCGGCCACGAGGTCGAAGTCGGCCCGGGCTGGTCGGAAGGCCGTCTCACCGCCGCCTCGAAGCTTGGCCGCCGCCGGCGTGCCGCCGCCAATCCCCGCGGCATGCAGGGCTACGCGGCCGGACGATAGTTCGCGCAGCTGACCTGGTCGATCATCGCCCGCGATTCCGCGACCGGCCCATTTCGGCATCGCGGCGGGCGACGGCCTGCAGCGCACCGCTCCGCAAAGGCTACGCGCTCCGCTGGGCCTTGGGCAGTGCCAATCAGACCACCGTTTCCCTCGCCACCCGCCTGCAGTCCATCTCGTATTCGAGATCGACCACCGGCGGCCGCGCGAAGTGCCAGGTGAGACCCGATCGCATGGCGCCGCGGCGCGCCAGTTCGTCGGCCACGGCGGCATGGAAGTCATGCACGCTGTAGGCCTGCACCGCCGTGGTGTCCTTCCAGCCATATCCGAATGCATCGAGGCGGCCGGCCATGGAGCCCACGGTAAAGCGGACTTTTTCCCTGATGCCATCGGGACTGAGGTCGCGGTAGCGCACCGTACGCTCGGCGTAGCTTCCACTTCCGCCGCGGGATTCGGCGCCGCCGGCGATGACAAAGCTCGGTCTCGAACCGGTGCTCGGACGCGTGAAGGAAAACGCGTAAAATGACGGCTCCGGCGGCGGGTCGATTTCCGGACACACATTGCTGCGCGCCACCGGATTGACGGTGCCGTCGAAGATTTTCCATTCGGCCAGCGTCTTGACATAGTGCTGGTTGAATCTGCGGAACCCATCCTCCGTGAAGGCCGCCGGCGAGCGCAATTCGCAAGCGCAGAACGACGTCAGGGGACGTCCGGCCGCCTGCATGTATCTGGCGGCCTGTGCAAAACCGTCGGCCAGCGGCAGCAGTTGATCGAAGCGCACGCGTTCGACCTCAAAACCCGTATCGGCCGCCGCGCCGCTCGAATACTGGAACACGGCCGGAATGAAGCGATAATTGCCTGCCGGAAAATGCTGCGTCATGAAAAACGTCTCCCTTCGAACGGCGTCATGCGCGGACATGATCCGCGCATCCATCTTAAGACGAGCCTTTTGAAACGTGACGGATTGCCGGGTCAAGCCCTGCTGGATGCACACATCTCATCTCATTGCCGGGCTTGGCCCGGCAATCCATCCCTTGAAAGAGTCTTCCAAAGGTGATGGATACGCGGGGTCAAGCCCGCGTATGACGAGATGTGTGAATCCGGTAGGATCAAGCCCGGCAATGCGGAAGCTGCGAGGGTCCGCATCGCGCGCGCGTGAATGCGCTTTACGTCGCCTTCAGCGCCTTGGGGCCGAGATCGAGATCGGCGATCTCTCTGGTCCGCGAATCCGCCCCTGCCCTGTGGTCGGTGGCCAAAGCCACATAGACGGCGGGCAACACGAACAGCGTGAACAGCGTGCCGATCGCCATGCCGGAGACCACAACGAGGCCGATCGAGAATCGGCTGGCCGCGCCCGCGCCGGATGCCGTCAACAGCGGCAGCAGCCCGGTGACCATTGCCGCCGTGGTCATCAGGATGGGACGCAAGCGCACCCGCGCCGCCATCTCGATTGCGGAACGCTTGTCGAGACCTTCATTGAACTGAAGCTCATTGGCGAACTCCACCATCAGGATGCCGTGCTTGCTGATCAGGCCGACCAGCGTCAGCAGCCCGACCTGGGTGTAGATGTTGATCGTCGCGACGCCGAAGAACAGCGGAATCAGCGCCCCGGAAATTGCCATCGGCACGCTGATCATGATCACCAGCGGATCACGCAGGCTCTCGAACTGCGCCGCCAACACCAGGAAGATGATGATCAGCGCGAAGCCGAAGGTGATCGCGAGCTGGTTGCCCTCCTGCACATATTGCCGGGAGTCGGCGAGATAATCATGGCTGTACCCGGAAGGCAGGTTCTTCGCCTGCGCTTCAAGGAAATCCACCGCCTGACCGACGGTCACGCCCGGCATCGGCACCGCCTGGAAGGTGGCGGAGTTCAACTGGTTGTAATGCGTCAGCGCGTTGGGATCAGTTCCGGTCTCCACCGACACCAGCGTCGACAGCGGAACCTGCTGGCCGGAGAGCGTCGGAACGTAGTAATTCGCAAGCGATTCCGGCGACAGCCGCAAGCCGCGCGGCACCTGCGGGATCACCTGGTACGACCGGCCTTCGAGATTGAAGCGATTGGTATAGTTGCCGCCCAGCAGCGTCGCCAGCGTGCCGCCGATCTGCGCCATGGTGATGCCGAGATCGTTGGCCTTGGAGCGGTCGATCTTCACACGCACCACCGGCTGGTTGAAGTCGAGGTCGCTGTCCGCGACGATGAACAGCCCGCTCTTGCGCGCGGCGTCCTTCAGCTTGACCATCTCCTCATAGACCTGCTGAAAACCGTTGGTGGAGTTGATCACCATCTGGATCGGCAACCCGCCGGGACCGCCGGGCAACGGCGGCAGGTTGAAGGCGAAGGCATTGACGCCCTCGATCTTGCTGAGCTCGGCCTGCACCAGCGGCTTCAGCTTGATCGACGAACGCGTGCGCTCGTCCCACGGCTTCAGCAGCATGCCGGCGATGCCGTTGCTCGGTCCCGCGGTGCCGTTGATGACAAAACGCAGATCGGTTTCCGGGAACGCCGCGAAAGCCTTGTCCATCTTCGAACTGTAGAAATCGGTGTAATCGATATTGGCGTATTTCGGCGCCTTCACCACGGCGAACACGATGCCCTGATCCTCTTCAGGCGCCAGCTCCTTGGACGTGTTCATATACAGGAACGCCACGAGGCCGAGGATGGTCAGCGCGAACATGCCGGTGATGGGGCGGTAATCGAGCGAACGGTCGAGCCGCCGGCCATACCACCGGGTGGTGGCGCCGAACACCCTGTCGACTTTTTTTGCAAACCAGCCGCCGTGGTCGTTTTTCAGCAGCACCGAACACATCATCGGCGACAGCGTCAGCGCGATCACGCCGGATACGATCACCGAGCCCGCCAGGGTGAAGGCGAACTCCCGGAACAGGGCGCCGGTCAGGCCGCCGAGGAATCCGATCGGCGCATAAACCGCCGCCAGCGTGATGGTCATCGAAATGACGGGCCCCACGATTTCGCGGGCGCCCTGCAGCGCCGCCTGCACCGGCGGTTTGCCCTCCTCCAGATGCCGGTGGATGTTCTCCACCACCACGATGGCGTCGTCGACCACCAGACCGATTGCCAGCACCATCGCCAACAGCGTCAGCAGATTGATGCTGAATCCCATCACCAGCATCAGGCTGCAAACGCCGATCAGCGACAGCGGAATGGTGACGACCGGGATGATCACCGAGCGGAACGAGGCCAGGAACAGGAAGATGACGACGACGACGATGCCGACCGCCTCGATCAGGGTCGCTTCCACTTCATCGATCGACGATCGGATGAACTTGGTCGAGTCATAGGCAACCTTCATGTGCAGCGAAGGCGGCAGATTGCGTTCCAGGTCCGGAAACAGCGCACGGACGCCGGTGACGATGTTGAGCGGATTGCCCTGCGGCGTCGCCTGCACGCCGATGAAGATCGCCCGCTCGCCGCTGAAGGCGACGCTGGCGTCGGTGCTCTGCGCCGAAAGCTCCACGGTGGCGATATCCTGCAGCCGGACGAAGCCGCCGTCCTTGGCCTTGATCGTCATGCGCTTGAACTGCTCGACGTTCTGCAGATCGGTGTTGGCGGTGACGTTGGAGACGATGAAATAGCCTTTGGTCTGACCCGCGGCGGCCTGGAAGTTGTTGGCCCGAATGGCCGCGGCGACATCGTCGGGCGACACGCCGCGGCCCGCCATCCGCATCGGGTCCAGCCACAGCCGCATCGCAAAGGTCTGGCCGCCCAGGATATCGGCGGATGCGACGCCGTTGACCGTCGACAGGATCGGCTGCACCACGCGGGTGAGATAATCCGAGATCGCCGACCCCGACAGTTCGTCGCTGGAGAAGCCGATATACATCACCGCCGTGGTCTGGCCGGTCGATTTCAGAATGACCGGATCGTTGGCCTCTTTCGGGATCAGGTATTTGACCGAGTTGACCTTCGACAGCACGTCGGTAAGCGCCTGATTCGGATCGACGTTCAGCTTGACGTAGACCGAGATCAGGCTCTGGCCTTGCGTCGACGATGACGTCATGTAGTCGACGCCTTCGGCGGAGGCCACGGCCTGTTCGATCGGCGTGGTGATGAAGCCCTGCATCAGGTCCGGCGACGCACCCGGATACACCGTCGTCACCGTGATCACTGTGTTCGACAGTTTCGGATATTGCCGCACCGGCAAGCTGGTCGCGGCCTTGAAGCCGATCAGCAGGATCAGCAGGCTGACGACGAGCGACAGCACCGGGCGCTTGATGAAAATATCGGTAAAGGCCATTACAGGCGCTCCGTCCTGGTCAGTTCAGCGGCGCTTTTGCCGGCACCGGCGGCGGCGGATCGGTCGAAATCACCACCGCCGAGCCCGATTGCAGCTTGAGTTGTCCGACGGCGACCACGCGATCGCCGGCCTGCAGGCCGCTGGCAATCACCGCGCGCCCGCCGATCCGATCGCCGGTGCGTACGAAGGTGCGCGCGACGGCCAGACTGGTTTTGCCGTCGTCGGTCCTGGTCTCTTTGATCAGGTAAACCGAATCGCCATAGAGCGTGTAATCGACGGCCGTTTCCGGGACGGTCACGACGGCGGGCTTGTCCGGCAGCACCACCGTCGTGGTGGCGAACATGCCCGGCTTCAAAATCCGCTCCGGATTGTCGATCGTGGCCTGGATGCGGATGTTGCGGGTGTCGGTGTTGATCTGCGGCTCGATGGTGGTGATCTTGCCTTCGAACTTGCGGCCCGGATAGGCATCGACCACGACCCGCACGGTCTGTCCGACCTTGAGCGTCGCGCTGTCCTTTTCCGTCGTGGTGAAATTCGCATAGACCGCGGAGAGATCCGTCAAGGTCACGATCTGGGTGCCTGCGGTCAGGAACTGGCCGACCTCGACGTGACGCACGCCGAGTTCGCCGTCGAACGGCGCCCGCACCAGTTTCTGGGAAATGAGCGCCTGGGACCTGGCGATGCCCGCATTGGCCTGGTCGAACGCGGCCTGCGTGGTATCGACGGTGGCCTGCGGTCCGAACTGCCGCGACGCGAGCTGCTTGGCGCGGTCGAGCGATAGCTGCGCCACGGTGGCCTGGGCCTTGAAACTCGCAAGGTCAGCCTGTTCGGGGGCATCGAACAACTGAACGAGCGGGCTTCCCGCCTTGACCTGGGAGCCTGCCGTAAAGAGGATGTCGGTGATGCGTCCGCTGACGTCGGAGGTGACGTTGACCTGATGCACGGCGGCAAGATCGCCGACTGCGGTCAGGAAGTTGGGAACGACTTCGGATTTCGCCTCCGCCACGGCGACGGTGATCGGCGGCGGCTTGTTGTTGGCGAAGAACTGCGCGATCATTTTGTTGCGGAACGCGTTGAAGCCATAGAAACCGCCCACCAGCAGCAGCAGCAGCGCGCCGACGATGATGAACCAGCGCTTCGCGCGAACCGGGCGGTGCCGCGGTTTTTCTTCGATCCCCGAACGCGCCGACGTGTTGTTTTCCATGGCAATCGTCATGTCATGCACTTTCTGCAGCTACCGGAAGCTCGAAATCTGGAGACAATTCACGATCCAGATGCAGGGCGATTGCCGGTTCGTTCAATCCAATTCCGCGCAGGATGAATTCGCACACCTGCCGTTCGAGGCCGGCTGCTTCGCCGTAGGACAGGCAGGGAATGGCCGGAAGCTGGGTCAGCGCCATCATCAGCACCGCGTGATGGGCAAACCAGAACAGATTCAAGGGTTCCCGGCCAACCCGCGCCGCGTCTCCCGTCGCCACGGCCTGCTCCAGCGAAGCCGTGAACGCCGGCCCGATCAGGCCGCCGATTTTGTCATACAGCAACCGCGCGAACTCTCCGTCATCCAGATGGCTGATGGTCATCAGCCGCAAACGCTGCGCCTCTTCCTGATCGGGCGCGTGCGAGACCTGCAGGAAATGCCCGACCATGCCGCAAACCAGCACAACAAGGGTTTCCGTCGACGGCGCCAATCCCAGCAATTTGTTCAGGGCCGGATCGGCCTGACACTCTTCCGCGAGAATTTCCGCATAGAGCGCCGATTTGGTCGGGAAATGCTTGAACAGCAAACCTTCCGATATGGAGGCAGCGGCGGCCACGCTCTTGGTCGTGGTACCGGCAAACCCGTTACGCGCAAAACACCGCTTCGCGGCGCTCAGAATCAATTCCCGGCGCAAATCGCTGGTCATGCGTAGTGTGCTCATATTGTGAGTAAGCACTCACTTGAGCCGATGTCAAGGAAAATGCTGCGATGCACACTCCGCCCGTGAAGGCGGGGACGACATCGGGGGGTTGGATGGCTAGATCGGCCGGTACCCGAGCGCCCCGCGGATGCGGTTCACGATGAACGCGCCATCGCGGTTGGACAGCACGCGCTCGAGATTGGCGGGATCGATCTTGACCGAGGCGAAGCGAGGACCGCTGCCGATGTCGTGCATCTGGGCCGCAAACGCCTCGATCTCGGCCATGGTCGCAAGATCGCGGGCATCCATGATGCCGCAGCAGCGGGCGATGCCGACCAGATCTGTCGACGCCCCGGTGTGGCTCGCCTGCCCGCCGGTTTCGCCATAGATCTCGTTGTCGAGCACGACGATCGACAGATTACCCGGCTTCTGCAGGCCGACGGTGGCGAGGCTGCCCATTCCCATCAGCATTTCGCCGTCGCCGGTGATCACCACCACCGGCAGTTCCGGCTGCGCCAGCGCGACGCCGAGCCCGATCATCACGGCCCCACCCATGGCGCCCCAGAGATAGAAGTTGCGGTCGTGGTCGCCGGCGGCGGTGATGTCGTAGGTCGAAGCACCGAGGCCTCCGACCACGACGGCGTCCTTGCGGTCCTTGAGCAGGCTGGAAACAACGCTGCGCCGTTCGAGAAGATTGGTCTTGCTCATTTGACGAAAACCTTGGTGCCGATTAGGCGCTGCGACAGCAGAACGGCGGTCGGCGTGCAGGCGTTATAGGCCTGAGCGGCGGCGGCTTCCATGACGTCGCCCACTTCGTCCGGCGACGAGGCCCGCAGCACTTTTATGCCGGATAGTTCGAATACGCCCTGTGTGCTCGATCCCATCGGGACCTGCCAGGGATTGAACTCGCCCCATTCGCCGCGCATCGTCACCAGCGTCAGGAACGGAAAGCGGAAAATCTGCGTCAGCGACAGCATGTTCACGCAGTTGCCGACGCCGCTGGACTGCATCAGCAGCACGCCGCGCTGGCCACCGGCCCAGGCGCCGGCCAGCAGCGCCACGCCTTCTTCCTCCGTCGTCAGCGGCACGGCGCGCATCGAAGGCGCGGCCAGTACGCGGTCGATCAACCGCGAGTGCCCGGCGTCGGGCACATAGGGCACCTGACGGACATCGAAGCGTTGCAGGATCCCGAAGATGTCATCGGGCCAGGATTGCGCATTTTCGGCTGGCTTATCGGCGCGGGCGTGCATTTTCATTTCCAGTCAGGTCGGCGAGGCTGTATTCCGAAGGCGGACTGTAGCCGGGCTGACAGGTTGCGAAACAGCGAAAACGGCATGTCGGTCCGACTGAAAGAGTATGGCAGCATGGATGCAAGCGCGCGAGACCTGGCGGCAGGCTTCGACATCGAAAAACTGACGCCGGAGTTTGTCGCCAACCCCTACCCGACCTATCGTGCACTGCGGGAGCACGCGCCGGTGAAGCGGCTGCCGAACGGCAGCTATTTCCTGACCCGCTACGACGATCTCGCCAGCATCTATAAAAGCACAAAACTCTTCAGTTCGGACAAGAAGAAGGAATTCGCGCCGAAATACGGCAGGTCGCTGCTCTACGAGCACCACACCACCAGCCTCGTGTTCAACGATCCGCCTGTTCATACAAGGGTGCGGCGGCTGATCATGGGCGCGCTGTCGCCGCGCGCCATCGCCGAGATGGAGGCGGGCCTGATCGCGCTGGTGGACCGGCTGCTCGACGGTCTTGCGGCGAAAAGCCGGGAGCAAGGCCATTTCGAACTGATCGAGGATTTTGCCTCTGCGATACCCATTCAGGTGATCGGCAACCTGCTCGACGTCCCCCAGCACGAGCGCGAACCATTGCGCGACTGGTCGCTGGCGATCCTGGGCGCGCTGGAGCCGGTGATCGGGCCTGAGGTGTTTGCACGCGGCAACGAGGCAATCCGGGATTTTATCGGTTATCTGGAAATCCTGGTTGAACGGCGTCGCGCCAAGCCGGGAAATCCGGAGCGCGACGTGCTGACGAAACTCATTCAAGGTGAGGAGAAAGGCGAGCGGCTGACCGCGAATGAATTGCTGCACAACTGCATCTTCCTGCTCAATGCCGGCCATGAAACCACGACCAATCTGATCGGCAACGGGCTGGTTGCGCTGTCGGGCAATCCCGCGCAGAAGAAACGGCTGGTCGAGAATCCTGCGCTGATCAAAACGGCAATCGAGGAATTCCTTCGCTACGAAAGCTCGAACCAGCTCGGCAACCGCGTCACCACGGCGGAAACCGAGATCGGCGGCGTACGGATGCCGGCCGGCACCTTCGTTACCCTGTGCATCGGCGCCGCCAACCGCGATCCGGCCCAATTCAGCGATCCGGAAACGCTCGACGTCGGCCGCACACCCAACCGGCATCTCGCCTTCGCCACCGGCCCGCACCAATGCGCGGGCATGGCGCTGGCGCGGCTGGAAGGCGCAATTGCGATCTCGCGATTTCTGGCGCGGTTTCCAGGCTATCAACTGACCGGCACGCCGGTGCGCGGCGGACGCGTACGGTTTCGCGGATTTTCCAGTGTGCCATGCGTGGCCTGACTTCAAGTTCGTCATGCCCGGGCTTGTCCCGGGCATCCACGTCTTCAACCGCATCGATGAAAAGAAAGACGTGGATGGCCGGGACAGGCCCGCCATGACGAGGTAACAAAACTCACACCACCGTGCGGTGCCGCTCGATGCAGGTCCGCAGCACCTCGTCGATCGGCTTGCCCCACCAGTCGTCGGAAAAAATCTCGATTTCGGAATAACCGGCAAAACCCTGCGCCTCCACCGCTGCCCGCACCGAGCGAATATCGATCACGCCGTCGCCCATCATGCCGCGGTCGTTGAGAATGTCCTTCGTCGGCACCAGCCAGTCGCAGACGTGAAACGCCAGCAGGCGGTCCTTCCCGGCGCGCGCGATCTGCGGCATCAGCTCCGGATCCCACCAGATGTGATAGACGTCGAGCGCGACGCCGAGCATGCCGGACCGCGCCGGATCGAGCCGGTCGCAGATATCCAGCGCCTGTTTGGTCGTGTTGACGCAGGCGCGGTCGGCGGCGTAGGCCGGATGCAGCGGCTCGATCGCCAGCGGCAGGCCGGCCTGCCTTGCATAGTCCAGCATTCCGGCAATGGCGTCGTCTATTTGCGCCCGCGCCTGTGCGATGTCCTTTGAAGGCGCGCTGCCCGGCCGCGAATATTGCGGCAGGCCGCCGGCGACCAGCACGATGCACGGCGCGCCCAGCGCCTTGGCTTCATCGACCGCGCGGCGGTTGTCGTCAAGCGCGTCGCTGCGATGCGCGGCGTCGGAAACGAACATGCCGCCACGGCAATAGCCGGACAGTTCCAGCCCGGCATCGCGGATCGCGCGCCCCGCGCGATCGAGACCAATGGCCGCAACCTGATCGCGCCACGGATCGATGGCACGAATACCATGGCGCGCGCAGGCCTCGACGATCGCAGCGAGGTCGCCCTGCCTGCGCACCGTGGCGGTGTTCAACGACAGCCAGCGATGATCCTGGGAAAAATCCCGCATCAGGCCTCGATGCCCCGCGCCGCCAGCACCGTCCTGATCCGCCGCGTCGCGAGTTCGGGATTGGAAAGCAGTCCGGCCTGGTCCGCCAGCCGGAACAGTTCGGCCAGATGCAGCGTCGAGCGCGTGCTCTCCTGGCCGCCGACCATCGTAAAGTGAGCTTGATGGCCGTTGAGATACGCCATGAATACGATGCCGGTCTTGTAGAACCGGGTCGGCGCTTTGAAGATATGGCGCGACAGCGGCACCGTCGGCCCCAGTACATCGTGAAAGCCCTGCTCATCACCAGCCGTCAGCCGCGACAGCGCATAGGAAGCCGCCGGCGCGATGGCGTCGAAGATGCCGAGCAGCGCGTGGGAAAAGCCTTGTGCATCGCCGGCGATCAGTTCGGCGTAATTGAAATCGTCGCCGGTATACATCTTCACGTTTTTGTCGAGCCGCCGGCGCATGTCGATCTCGCGCTGCTTGTCGAGCAGCGAGACCTTGACGCCGTCGACCTTGGCGGCGTTGGCATTGATGATGCCGACCGCGATGTCCAATGCCTGGTCGAGGCTGGCGGTACCCCAGTAATTCGTCAGCGCCGGATCGAACATGTCGCCGAGCCAGTGGATGATCACCGGTTCGCGGACCCCACTCAGCACTCGGTTGTAGACCTTGGCATAATCGTCCGCGCGGCGGCCGATCCTTGCCAGCGCGCGCGACGCCATCAGAATGATCCGCCCGCCGGCCTTCTCGACCGCGGCAATCTGCTCCTCATAGGCGCGGATCACGTCGTCGATATTCCTTGCGTCTTCCGGCGCCAGATGGTCGGTGCCGGCGCCGGAGAACACCGGTGCGTTGCCGCGCGCCTTCGAAGCAGCCACCGAGCGCCGGATCAACTCCAGCGACGTCGGCCAGTCCAGTCCCATGCCGCGCTGCGCGGTGTCCATCGCCTCGGCGACGCCGAGGCCGAGGTCCCAGATGTGTTCACGGAACGCGATGGTGCTGTCCCAGTCGATCGCGGCAGTCAGCCAGGGGTCGACATCGGCCAGGGGATCGGACACCACATGCGCCGCCGAAAACGCCACCCGGTTCAGCGTGCCCTCGAGCTTCGAGGGAAACGTCCGTGACGCCGCGAGGCGATAGGTCTCGATCGATCGGTCCGCCTTCGGCAGCCTCACGGACAACGACGACATCGGCAAAACCGGCTTGTTCATGGTCCTGGTCCTCACACCTTGATGGGAGACACGTCGATCCAGCGGCGTTCTTTCCAGCTTTGCAGCGCGCATTCGGCAAGCTGCACGCCCTTGGCGCCTTCGAGCAGCGTGTATTTGTACGGCGCATCCTCGCAAACATGGCGGATGAACATTTCCCACTGCTCCTTGAAACCGTTGTCATAGGTTGCGTTCTCCGGAACCTTCTGCCAATCGGCATAAAAGTCGTGGGTGCGCTTCTCGTCCGGATTCCACACCGGCCGCGGCGTCGCCTGCCGCGCCTGGATCATGCACTCGGTCAGGCCCGCCACCGCCGAGCCATGGGTGCCGTCAACCTGGAAGCACACGAGGTCGTCGCGATAGACCCGCGTCGCCCAGGACATGTTGATGTGCGCGATCACGCCGCCCTTCAGCCTGAAGGTGGCATAGGCGGAATCGTCGGCGGTCGCCTGGTATTTCCTGTCCTTCTCGTCCCAGCGCTCGGGAATATCGGTTGTGCCGAGGCAGGAGATGCTCTCGACCTCGCCGAACAGATTGTCCAGCACGTAGCGCCAGTGACAGACCATGTCGAGGATGATGCCGCCGCCGTCCTCCTGGCGGTAATTCCACGACGGCCGCTGTGCCTGCTGCCAGTCGCCCTCGAACACCCAGTAGCCGAATTCGCCGCGTACCGAGAGCATGCGGCCGAAGAAGCCGGAATCGCGCAGGAACGCCAGCTTCTTCAGGCCCGGCAGGAACAGCTTGTCCTGTACGGTGCCATGCTTGACGCCTTTTTCCTTCGCCAGCTTCAGAACGTCGATCGCTTCCCGCAGGTTGGTCGCGATCGGTTTTTCGCAATAGACATGCTTGCCGGCATTGATCGCTTTTGTCAGCAGCGATGGACGCGCCTGAGTGGTAGCAGCGTCAAAGAAGATGGTATCCTCGGTGTCGCTCAGCGCCTCGTCGAGATCGATGGTCCAGCGCTGCACGTTGAACTGCTTTGCGAGCCGCTCGACCTTGTCGGCGTCGCGGCCGACCAGGACCGGATCGGGCATCATGCGGTCGCCGTTCGACAGCCGCACGCCGCCCTGGTCGCGGATCGCGATGATGGAGCGGATCAGGTGCTGGTTCAGCCCCATGCGGCCGGTGACGCCGTTCATGATCAGGCCGAGGCGCTGCGTCGTCATAGGGTTTGCTCCTGCAGGGTTTTTGTTGGGGCTTGAAGCGGCTTCAGCGCCGCCCAGTCCGGATGCACGCCGGAGGCAAAACCCGGCACTGTCAGCGATTCCGTCAGAAGATCGCCATCGTGGACCGACAGCCGGACGGTGTCGCCGTCGCGGACATAGAGATCGGGATGCGCCGACAGAAACGCCCGCGCCTCGTTTGCCGGCGTGTCCGCAAAACCGTCGACATAATGATGGCCGTTGCGCTCGGCGTGGGTGACGCCGATGCAGGCGCCAAGCGCAAGGTCCTGCTGCACCGCGAGCCCGGCCTGGCAGGTGAGATCCTCGCCGGTAATGAAGTATTTGTCGCCGCCGGCGCTCCATTTCTCGGCGCGCGCCGCGTTGACCATCGACTTGTAGATGCCCTTGCAGGATTTCGAGGAGATGCCGCGATAGCCCAGCGCCCTGGCGGCTGGAAACGCATCATAGGAATCGTCGGCTTCGTCGATGATGAAATCCCGCCGCGTCAGCGTCCCCAGCGGCGAATGCATTGTGATGTCGCGCGGCATCGGCTGCTCGATGTAGAGCAGTCTTGCTGCGATCGGCTTGAGCGCGCTGTCATGATCGAGGCTGCCGACCAGCGCGCCCAGCGCCGTGATGTCGGCATATTGCTCATTGGCATCCAGCGTCACCCTGTAGTCATAAGGCAACGTCTCGAGCGCCTTGCCGATGCGGATCAGGCGCGCGGCATCGGCCGGCGGATCGCCACCGAGCTTGAGTTTGAAATAGCGCGCCCCGGAATTGCCGGCGGGATCCGCGACGCCGCCCTTGCCGTCGATCCGGTCGTCCAGTCCGACGGTGTGCCGGACCGCGACGCGGTCCAGCCGGCGCCGAGCGGCCAGAAATTTCGTGATGTCGTCATTGTCCAGATCGGGCGTCAGGCTGGCGTCAATTCCGGCGACATTCGCCGCCGTGCCGTGAAAGAAATCCAGGCCAAGCGACCGCAGCAGCGCATCGAGAACCGCTTTGTCGATTTCGGCCGGGCCATATCCGGCCGCCAGCGGCGGGATATCCTCTTTCGCGCAAGCTGAAACCTGCGCTGCAATGCGCGTCGCGTGCAGGCCGAACGCGGTTTCCAAGCCGTTTCGCGCAAGATACAGATCGCGAGCGATCAGCAGCGAGCGACGCAGTTCGGCGGCGGTTTGTTCGGACGACAGATGCGCGCGCTTGTCGAACCATTTCGGCGCCAGCAATTCCGCGGCGGCACCGACCGATGTTCCCCTGCCTTCGACCTCGATTTCGACGCGCACGAAAATCTGCGTGGACGCGTTGACCGTCACCGCGCCGAACCGGAACGGCCGCACAAACGGTACCGGACGCTCAAAAAACGATACGTCGCGCAGGGCCAGTCGCAGTGCCATCGGCGGCCTCAATCCAGCGCGCTTTGGGCAAAGAAATGCTTGCGGATGCGCTGCACCAGTTCGGTGAAGACCGGGTCGGCCATTACATCCAGCGAGCGATTTTTTCCCAGCGGCACGTCGTAAATCGCGGCGATCGCACCGGGACGCTCAGTCATCACCAGCACGCGGTCGGCCAGAAACACCGCTTCGGGAATCGAATGGGTGATCAGCAGCACGGTCTTGCCGGTTTCGCGCTGGATGCGCTGCAATTCGACATTCATCCGCTCGCGGGTCATGGCGTCGAGCGCGCCAAACGGCTCATCCATCAGCATAATCTTCGGGTCATGCACCAGCGCGCGGCAGATCGAGGCGCGCTGCTGCATGCCGCCGGAGAGCTGCCACGGCAGTTTTTTCTCGAACCCGGCGAGGCCGACCATCTTCAGCAGCGCCATCGCCCGCGGCAGGTATTTTTCCCGCGGCAGTTTTTTCATGTCGATCGGCAGCATCACGTTGGCCAGAATGTTGCGCCATGGCAGCAGCAGCGAGTTCTGGAATACGATGCCGACATTGCCGTGCGGCCTGGTGACTTTTTCGCCTTCCACCAGGATTTCACCGGAGGAAGGCGCCAGCAATCCGGAGATCATTTTCAGCAGCGTGGACTTGCCGCAGCCGGAGGGGCCGACCACGACGAAGAACTCACCCTCGTTGATATGAAAATCCAGCGGACGCAGTGACGGCACGTCGCCGTCGCGCGCCCGATAGGTCTTGGACACCCCGGAGATCCGAATCCCCGACGCGTCGGCGGATGCGTCCGACACCACGCGCAGATGCGCGCTGGTTCGATGGGTGCCGGTGGCCGCCGTGCTCATTCCCTCAGGCCTATTTCGGCAGATAGTCGTTGGTATAGAACGCTTTCGGATTGTCCTTTGCCTTGGCCTCGAGGCCGCCATACTCGACCATCAGGTTGACGCTGTCGGTCATGTTGGCATCGGTGACCTGGAACGGCCGCTTGTCCTTGGTTTCCGGCGTCCGGTAAAGCGGGATCGTCAGCTCAAAGCCTTGTATCAGCGTATCGATCTTGCCGCCCTTCGGATTGGCGTCGAGGATCGACTGCGCCGCGCCCTTGGGGTCCTTCTCCGCGGCTTCGATCGCCTTGGTCGAGGCCGACATGAAGCGCTTGACGAGATCGGCGTTGGCCTTGACGTAGTCGGTGTTGGCGACCATGCCGGATGAAACCATGTTGATGCCGTAGTCGGCGAACTTGATCGGGTAGACGTCCTTACCGGTGGCGTCCTTGATCTTCATCGACTGGTCCATGACATAGCCGAGCAGCAGGTCGGCCTGTCCATTGATCACGGCATTGAGCTTGGTCTGGCCGTCGCCGGCCACGGTCTTGAAATCGGCTTCCTTCAGCCCGGTCTTCTTCAGGAACAATGGCCAGATCTGGGTCATGGAATCCGCGGGCGTGATCGCCACGGTCTTGCCCTTGATGTCGTCGGGCTTGCGGATGTTCTTCTCGACAAACCCCATCGCCGACATCGGACTGGTCTGCAGCAAGACGCCGGTTGCGACGACAGGCGCACCCTTGACGGCGGCGCGCATCATGGTGGGCACGTCGACGTAGCCGAAGTCGGCGGTCTTGGCGGCGACCGCCTGGGTGGTTGCCGCCGAGCCGCGGCCTTCCTGGATTTCGAGATCGATATTTTCGGCGGCGTAAATGCCCTTGGCCTTGCCGTAATAGAACGGCGCGTGTTCGCCATAGACGTACCAGTTCAGCATCAGCACGACCTTGTCCGCCGCCGACGCCGGGGCCGCGGCAAGCAACGCGCACGCCAGCAGCGCCGAAAGTCCCGTCATTAATCGCGTCATGTCCATCCTCCCGTTGGTGTCTGGGCGGCCCTTTGCGAGCCGCTTTTTTGCTTTCGCCTATGCGGCAAAAATGACGTCCTCGCGCTGGCTGACATGCCAGGGAATCACGAACCGCTCGATCCGGTCGACGATCCAGAACAGGATGACGCCGAGCAGGGCCAGGATGACCAGTGCGGCAAACATCGTCGGCAGGTCGAAGGTGCCGATCGAGCGCTGCAGCACGTAGCCGATGCCGGAATTGGAGCCGACGAATTCACCGACCACGGCGCCGACCACCGCCAACGTCACCGATACTTTCAGGCCGGAGAAAATCGCCGGCATCGCATGCGGCAGATTGACGGCGAGAAAGACCTTTGCGCGGCTGCCCTGCATCGCGCGGGCGAGATCGACCATATCGGGATCGACCGACTTGAAACCCTGCACCGCCGACACCACCACGGGAAAGAAGCCGAGCAGGAACGCCGAGATCACCTTCGGGATGATGCCAAAACCGAACCAGACCACGAACAGCGGCGCGATGGCGATCTTCGGCACCGACTGCGAGAACACCAGCAGCGGGTAGACGTAGCTTTCCACCGTCTTCGATCCGGCAATCAGCATCGCGACGGGGATGCCGAAAACAGCCGACAGCAGAAAGCCGCAGACGGTCGCGTAAGTGGTGGGCCAAGCCTGCGCCATCAGTTCCGGCCAGTCGTGCCATAGTACTGCCACGACATCGCCGGGCGCCGGGATTTGATAGGGCGGGATCCTGAACAGGCGGATCGCCAGATCCCACGCAACGACAATGAAAATCAGGAATAAAAATGGCCGAATCCACGCCGCATTCAGCGCTTTGGACACGCTTCCGGGGCCTTCGGGCTCGACCACGCTTCCCTCCCTGTTTTCCAGAACAATTAACCCGTTGGATAAATACTGTCCAGCCTTTTTGAGGCGTCAAATCGGCGTAGTCGGCATCAAGTTTTTCAGCGTCATACGCGGGCTTGACCCGCGTACCCATCCATCTTCGCAAGCGTGGTTTCGAAGGGGATGGATTGCCAGGTCAAGCCCGGCTGGATTCACACATCTCGTCATACGCGGGCTTGACCCTCGTATCCATCCATCTTCGCAAGAATCGTTTCGAAGGGGATGGATTGTCGGGTCAAGCCCGGCAATGACGGCCGAGATGTGTGCATACGCGATACGGCCCCGGCTCCGCAGCGCACCGTTCCGCGAAGGGCTACGCGCTGCGCTGCGTCCGGGGCACGGCGCATCGGGTGAACGCCGCCGCCGACTTTCCCGTCAATGCCGCCAGCACCAGTGCCACCATGTGCTCGAGCCGCTCGTCACGGGCCTCCTTCTTCAACAGATCGCGGCCGAAGATCACGCTCAGCGTTGCGCTGTTCGACAGATAGAAGAAGCATAGCGCCGCGATCGAAATATAGAGCTGGACCGGATCCATCGCGACCTGGAAGTCGCCGCGCTCGACGC
Organism: uncultured Bradyrhizobium sp.; assembly: GCF_964252615.1. Classification (NCBI taxonomy): domain Bacteria; kingdom Pseudomonadati; phylum Pseudomonadota; class Alphaproteobacteria; order Hyphomicrobiales; family Nitrobacteraceae; genus Bradyrhizobium; species uncultured Bradyrhizobium sp. Next base: position 83,726 of record NZ_CAXUNQ010000005.1, on the reverse strand, counting down.
CGCGCGTCACCACGGTGCGGATCATCTCGACAAACGGCGAATGCATCGATTTCACCTTGGTCGAGCGCTTGAGATGTTTTGCCCTGGCGAGGTTTTCGGTGTTCAGCAGCGCCAGAAATTCCGGATTGCGAAGAAAATAGTTCCAGGTGAAGCCGATCAGCGTTTCGATCGCCTGCGGCGGATCGAGATGTTCGAGATCGAGCCCGCGCTCCTCGACCCGGATCTTCTCGTAGGCGCCTTCCAGCACCGCAAGATACAGATCTTCCTTATTGCCGACGTGATAATACAGCATGCGCTTGTTGGCGCCCGCCTCGGCCGCAATGCGATCGACCCGCGCGCCGGCGAGGCCATGCGCGGCAAACTCCTGCTTGGCCGCCTCGAGAATGCGCAAGCGCATTCCCGCGGGATCGCGCTGCCATTTCAAGTTTGGTTTCGCTTTGGCCACGACGCGTGCTCGATGATGAAGAGGGTCGGATGTAGCATGCGAAAGACGACTTGAGTACGCTCTTGTAGGATGGGTCGAGCGGCTTGCGAAACCCATCACCTAACTCGACGCCGCGGGATCGGGATCGCTTCGCTCAACCCGTCCTACGGATCGCTTTCCATCCGTTCCACCAGCAATGTGGGAATGCCGCAGGTGCCGCTGCGCACGGTGAGCACGCGCGTGCCGGGCTTGCGGCCGCTGCGGACCTCGGACACGTCGATGCCGGCGGATAGCAGCCGGCTCCGCGTGGCGTCCGCATCGTCGACGCGCCAGCTCATGCCATAGAGTTCGTCCTGCGCGGGATCGGCCTGGGTACCCGGGCGATGAACGATCTCCACGATCAGATCGCCGCAACGGAAGAACATCAGCCGGCCCCAATCGGGATGCGAGCGATCGAGCGCCATGTCGAGCCCGAGCCGGGCGCCGTAGAGCGCCGCGGCGCGTTCGGGATCGCCGGTCGCGATGACAATATGGTCCATTGCGGTAATCGAGGCGTCCCCGATCGCGGCCGAGCGCGGGCGTTCAGTCTTCATGTCAAGAAAGAACAGCCGGACGCCTCGGGCGGATTCCGTCGACGCGCGGGTTCGCTTCCATGACAGCGTCGCGCCTGAGACCGCATCGCGGCTCTGGACATCGGCCACCGGCTCCGGATTCAGCATGAGCCGGTCGAGCCTGCGGTGCATTTTCGCGATGTCTTTGGTGCGAAAGCAGATGCTTGCCAACCCCTCGCCGTGCTCGGAGATGACAGCGCGGATGCGGTCTGCGGTTACGCCGCCGCCGCTCGGCGACATCAATTCGAGCGCCGTGTTGTCGAGCGTGAACAACGCGGTTTCCGCGCCATCGCCGGCGCTGCGCCAGGCCGGGCGCGGGCAAACAGCGTTTGATAGGCCGCTACACCCGCTTCGAGCGCCCGAACCAGAACCACGACGTGATCGAGTCCCGTAATCATGAAAGGTCCGTCACGGGAACAGCCCCCGCGTGGTCTTCGCCGCCCGCACCTTTTCCACGCCGATCGCCATCGCCGCGGTGCGGTGCGGGATTCCGTCGGTTTTGGAGCGCAGCACCATCGAATCGAACGCGCGATCCAGGATCTGGTATTCGCGGCGCATCACCTCTTCCTCTTCCCAGAACAATTGCTGCAGATCCTGCACCCATTCGAAATAGCTGACCACGACGCCGCCGGAGTTGCAGAGAATGTCCGGAATCAAAAACACTTCGTCCTGACGCTTTTCCAGCACGAGATCCGCATCAGGCGTGGTCGGTCCGTTGGCGCCTTCGGCCAGCACGCAGCATTTGAGATTGGCCGCAATGTCCGCGTCGATCACGCGTTCCATCGCCGCGGGCACCAGCACGTCGCAGGGCATGGTGAGAATGCCGGCGGGGTCGCACGCCAGCTGCGTGGAATATCCGGCCAGACTGCCGTGCCGGCCGGCGTGCTGCATCAAGCCTGGAATATCGAGGCCCGCCTTATCATGGAGCGCACCGGTATGATCGCTGACCGCGATGACTTTGAGGCCGAATCGCTGCAGGTCCAGCGCCGCATAGGAGCCGACATTGCCAAAACCCTGAATCACGGCGGTTGCATTGTTGAGATCGATCGAAAGTTCCTTCATCACCCGCTTGGCGAGATGCGCCACGCCGCGCCCGGTCGCCTCGCGCCGCCCCAGCGTTCCGCCGGAACTGACCGGTTTGCCGGTGACGATCTCGGTGACGGTACGGCCCTGATACATCGAATAGGTGTCCATGAACCACGCCATCGATCGATCCGTTGTCGCGATGGATCGGGCATGAAATGGTAATCGCGCGTTTCGGCAGCAGCAGCCGGTCGCGTTCGTCCATCGGGATCGAGAGATGGTTGGCGATGACGCCGAACTGATTGACCGCCATGTCGAATACCGGACCGGAATAGACCGTCATCGCTGCCTCCCCTGGTTTCATCGACCGGAAAATGCCGATGCGGCGGTTCCACGGCGGCCGGCCTTGGTCGTAATCCGGCGATAGGCCGATCTCAAGCGATACCGGTCTTGCAATGCAAATAATATTAGCGATTACCCGGCAGCAAGCAGTGCTAGTGTAATGACGCCAGCCGAGCCCTCTTAAGTCACGGATCGCCAATGCAGGCCCTCTTTATCGGACAGACCTATATCGACGTCACTTTCATCACCGACCATATGCCGAGTGGCGACGAAAAGCACGTCGCCTCGGCCTATGCGGTTTCATTCGGCGGCAATGCCGTCACCGCGGCGTTCTGCTGTGCCAAGCTCGGGATCGTGCCGGACCTGATCGCCACCGTGGCCAACGACTGGCTCGGCCGCATGTTTCAGGACATGAGCGCGAAATATGGAATCTCGATCCACCCGCGCAAGGTCAATGCCTCGTCGCTGTCGTTCATCATGCCGAAGGACGGCAAACGCGCCATCGTACGCTGCCGCGACGACGAGCATATCCACCCTTTCCCGCTGCTCAATCTCAAGGGCTGTCGCGCATTGCATGTCGATGGGCACCAGCCGGACGCGGCTATTTACTATGCAAGACTATGCCGCGAGGCCGGCATCCTGACCTCGCTCGACGGCGGCGGCTTGAGGACCAATACCCACGAGCTCCTGAAATTCATCGACGTTGCCATCGTCGCCGAGCGGCTGTGCGAGCAGATGGATAAAACGCCCGAGACCATGCTGGACTATCTCAAAAGCCGCGGCTGCCGCATCGGGGGCGTCACGATGGGCGAGCGCGGCCTGCTCTGGTATGACGAAACCGGCGTGGCGCGCGCGCTTCCCTCGCTGACCATCGCGCGCGACCGCGTGCTCGATACCAATGGCGCCGGCGACGTGTTTCATGGCGCCTATGTCTATTCCTATCTCAGCAATCCTGAAAAAAGCTGGCAGGATCATTTTGTTTTCGCGCGCGCGGCATCGACCTACAAGATTCAACACCTTGGCAACGAGGCCGGGCTGCCCACGCTTGCCGATATCGAAAAGGTCCGGCGGGAGTTTGAGGTCACGGCCTGACTGTTGCGCCATCCACGGTTTTGGAGTCCGAACAGACAGGGACATACGACATGGGGCACGTATTCGTCGCCGGAAGCATCAACATGGATGTGGTGGCGACGGCCGACCGCCACCCGCAAATCGGCGAAACCGTCGTCGGGCGCGAAATGTTGTATTCTCCCGGCGGCAAAGGTGCCAACCAGGCGGTTGCGGCGGCAAAGCTCGGCGCTGCAACTACATTGATTGCATGTCTCGGCGACGACGCGTTCGGCCGCGACCTGCGGGCGTTTCTGTCGGCGCAGGGCGTCGACCTGACATTCGTAAAGACCGCGGCCGGAGCGCAAACCGGCACGGCCGTCATCACGGTCGCGCATGCCGACAATACCATCGTCGTCATTCCCGGTGCGAATGCGCTGGTCAGCGCGGCCGACATCGGCACGGCTAATCTTGCAAAAGGCGACGCAGCCGTCAGCCAGTTCGAGATTGCGCCGGCGGCGATCCACGCTTTCTTCCTGCGGGCAAGAGCCGCCGGCGCGACGACCATTCTCAATCCGGCGCCCGCCATCGCATTCGATCGCGGTCTGCTCGAACTTGCCGATATTCTCATCCTCAACGAAACCGAACTCGGCTTCCTCACACGAAGCGAACTTCGCGGCGCCGACGATCCTGCGCGTTTCGTCGAGGCGGCGCGATCGTTGCAGGACGGCGGGAATGGCAGGGATAGAATCACCTGCGTGACGCTGGGCAGGCGCGGTGCGATCGCGCTGGCGGGCGGCGAATCTCTGGTCATTCCGGGCCGGGTCGTCGAAGCGGTCGATACCACGGGGGCCGGCGATTGTTTTATCGGAGCCGTCGCCGCGCAACTTGCAGACGGCAAGCCAATTCGCGATGCGTTGAACTATGCCAACATCGCCGCGTCGATCTGCGTGCAACGGATGGGCGCGGCGACGTCGATGCCGACGACAGCGGAGATGAATGCCGCTACCTCCGCGGCTACGCGCATCCCCCATCGCACCGGGGAGACGGCGGTAGGCTCGCCGACATGACGGCGGATGCCAGCGGCTGCACGGCGCCTAAAGCGGCGACGCGAAGCGGTAAGGTGTCGATCCCGCGCAGGGTGTTGTTGAGCCGGCGCGTCGGTTCGGCGGTCATCTCGACGACCGCGCAGCGCTTGACGAGCGCGCCCAGGACGGCCTCGGTTTCCAGCCGCGCCAATGCCTGGCCGACGCATCCGTGGATGCCGGTGCCGAAGGTCATATGGCCCGTGGCCCGGCGCCTGACGTCGAAGCTATCGGGCTTGTCCCAGCGTCGCGGATCGCGGTTGGCGGCCGCGAACAACCGCAGCACTTTCTCGCCGTCGCCGAGCCGGACACCGGAAGCCTCGACTGCTTTGGTCGTGGTGCGGAAAACGACTGCACCGATGCCTCGAAGCGCAGCACCTCCTCGAACGCGCCGCGGATCAACGCCGGATTGCCGCGAAGGGCGGCGTATTGCTCGGGGTATCGCGCCAGGCAATAGAGCGCGTAACCGAGCCCGTAGACCGTCGTGTCGACGCCTGCGGACAGGAATGAGCGCACCAACATCCCGGCCTCGTCCTCGGTCAACTCACCGCAATTGCACGACCGGTTCAGGGATTGTCACCCTTTTCCCTTTGCTATTTAAATACGCGAGGAGCTGCCATAAGGGACCTTCGCCATGCCCACGCCGGATTCCGCGACATCTGGGACCGCCGACGACTCCGCGCTGCTGAGCATCGAAGGCGCAATCGCGACCCTCACGCTCAATCGTCCCGGCGCGTTCAACTCGATCAATCTTGCAATCGCTAAAAAGCTGGAACAACTCGGCGCCGAGGTGGAGGCCAACAACGAACTCCGCGTGCTGGTCATCGAAGGCGCAGGCCGGGCATTCAGCGCCGGCGGCGACCTGCAGACCATCGGCGCTGCGGCTGCCGCCGACACCATCGCGCCTGTGGTCGGCGAATTGCTGAAGCACTATCACGTGTTCATCGAGACCCTGCGGCGCATGCCCAAGATCGTGCTGTCGAGCGTTCATGGCTCCGCGGCCGGTGCTGGAATGGGACTGGCCTTCGTCGCCGACCTCTGCATTGCCGCCGACGACGCCCGTTTTACGCCCGCCTATGCCAAGATCGGTGTGTCGCCGGATGGCGGCAGCACCGTCGGCATGGTCGGCACCGTGGGTATTCGCCGCGCGCTGCAGATATTCCTTGCGGAAGACAGTTTCTCCGCCCGGCAGGCGCTAGAGTGGGGTCTGGTCGCCAAAATTGTTCCGGCCGCAGAACTGAAGGTGGCGACGCAACAATTCGCCCGACGGCTGGCGCAGAATCCGCTGGCGGCGATCGGCGGTACCAAGTCGCTGATCTACCAGGCCGCCGTCACCGCGACGCGGCAGCAACTCGATGCCGAAGAGGAGAAGATCATCGGCTGCATGCAGACCGACGAGTTTCGGGCCGCGGTACTGAAGTTCACGAGCAAGGGCAAGTAGCATCTCCACGAGTCGTCCCCGCGAAGGCGGGGACCCATACGCCGTGTGCTCTCGTTTCGGCCCCAGGGAAGAGGCCTTAACAATCGGCGCCAAGGGGTATGGCTCCCCGCCTTCGCGGGGACGACTTTGATTGTGAAGCGAACGCTCATTAATTCGGACAGATATATCCCGTCCCCGCCGGAGACCTGAAGCATCCCACCGATTCCGGGATCACCTGCTTCGGCAGCCACAGCACGACCTTCGGGAAGTAGATCGTGAAGGTGATCGTCACCAGGAAAACCACGTAGATCGGCAACGCCGCGCGCAACGCTTTTGCGAAACTGACGCCGACGAATTTCGAGGCCATCAGCAGCACGAGGCCATAGGGCGGCGTGATCAGCCCGAACGCCAGTGTGGCGATCAGCACCACACCCATATGCACGCCGTTGATGTCGCCGGCCTGCGTCAGCGCGTTCACCAGCGGCATGAAGATGATGATGGTCGGCACCGGCTCGATGAAGTCGCCGACCACGGTAAACAGCAGCACCAGGAGCAGCATCATCAGATGCGGGTCGTTGCCGGCAATGGAAATGATCCAGTCGGAAATGACGATCGCTCCACGCAGATAGGCCAGCATCCAGCCAAACGCGTTGGCGGCGCCGATGGTGATCAGCGGCAATGAAAAAATCAGCCCGGCGAGGCAGAAATCGTATGGAATTTTCCGGATGTGCCCGCGGTTGAGCGTGGGGATCACCACCGCGATGATCCAGATCACCGCGACGACGCCGGCTTCGGTCGGAGTGAACCAGCCGGAAAGGATGCCGCCCAGCAGGATCACCGGGATCATCAGCGGCAGCGCCGCGTCGCCGGCTGCGAAGATGACCTGACGAAGCGGCGCGCGCGGCTTGCGCATCCCCACCGGTCCGAAGAAATAGCAGTAGATCATCAGGCCGAAGCCGATCATCAATCCCGGCACCACGCCGGCCATGAACAATCCGGCGATCGAGACGTTGCCGACCGCGCCATAGACCACCGCGGTGATGCTCGGCGGCACCAGGGCGGCGATGGTGGATGCGGATGCAATGATCGCCGCGACGAAGGCGGGGCTGTAGCCCTCGCGCTTCATCGGGCCGCCCAACGCCCGGCTCATCACCGCGACGTCGGCGGTGGTCGATCCGGACATCTCCGAGAAGAACATGCTGAAGACGACGACGACCTGGGACAACCCTCCCCTGATGTGCCCTACCAGCGACAACGACAGGTTGGCGATCCGCACCACGACGTTGGCCGAACTCATCAACTCACCGACCAGCAGGAAGAACGGGATCGCAAGCAGCGCCTCGGAATCGACGCCGTCGAAAACCTTTTGAATGATCGCCGCCAGTGAGACGTCCGTGAGCAGCGCGCCGATGAAAACGCCGGCCAGCAGCGAAAACGGCACGGGCACGCCGAGATAGCCGAAGAACAGAAAGCAGAACGTCATCAGTGCGAGAACGACGGGCGCGCTCACAGGCCCGGCCTTGTCGGAATGCCGGAATTGATCACCGGGATGTTGAGGTCCTCCTCGATCGGTTCGGGATGGTCGAATCCGTTGCGGATGCCGTTGACCAGTTGTTCGACCGTGAACAGCGCGATCAGCACGCCGGACAGCGGAATCGCGGCATAAAGCGATGCGATCGGCGTACCCGATGGAAGCCGGAAGCTGCCGAAGCCTCTGAGATAGTTGATATAGCCGAAATAAATCAGGCAAAACGCGACGCCGAGAACGGCGAGGCGGATGATGATCTCGACGATCAGCCGCGGCACGCCGTGCAACGCCTCGGAAATCGCCGTCAGATAAAGATGATCATTGCGGCGCGTCGCCGTGGCCGCGCCGATGAAAATTGCATAGATGAACAGCGTTGACGTCACTTCCTGCAGCCACAGCCAGGGACGGCCGATGGTCCGGGTGACAATGTCGGCCGTCACCGACAGCGAGAACCCGAAGCACAGCACGCCGCAAAGCAGCATTAGGACCAGTTCGAGCCGGTCGAGCGCAGGCCATTTCAGGTGATGCTGCCGCTGCAAAACCAACTTGTCGGCGATGGTCATATTCTACCCTGAAGCAATGGTATTTCCCCTCGTCATGGCCGGCTTGTCCCGGTCAACCATGTTTCGTCCTGTGGCGCTGGAACGGCGTGGATGCCCGGGACAAGCCCTACGGGATTCACACATCTCGTCATACGCAGGCATGACCCGCGTATCCATCCATCTTCGGAAGAGTCGTTTCGAAGGGGATGAATTGCCGGGTCAAGCCCGGCAATGAGGGCCGAGATGTGTGCATATGGTAGGGACAAGCCCGGGCATGACGGTTGATCATGATGGTCTCACATCAGTTGATCGCCCTGATCAGGGTCTTGATCTTGTCGGCGTGCGGGCCGAGCTCCTTGGCGAGCTTGTCGAGATAGGGGTCGGCAATCCTGGTAAAGCCGCTCTTGTCGACGTTTGTGACGATCTTGACGCCCATCGTCTTCAGTTTGGCCGCTGCGGCTCGCTCCAGTTCGAAGGCCTTGGCCGGTTCATTGGCGCTGACCTCGCCCGCTGCCGTCGTCACCCACCGCTTCTGGTCGGCGGAAAGGCTCTGCCACAGCCTGTCGCTGATAAAGAGCAGCGCGTTGTTGGCTTCGTGCTCGGTGATCGAGAGCGTCGGCGCCACCTCGTAGTGCCGGTTGATCAGATAGACGTTGATGCTGTTTTCTGCGGCCTCGACGACGCCGGTCTGCAGCGAAGTGTAGACGCTGCCGAACGGCATGTGCACGGTCTGCGCGCCGTAGGCCGGGAACATGGTGTCTTCGGTTGCGGTCGCCTGAACGCGGATCTTCATTCCCTTGACGTCGTCGATTTTGCCGACTTCCTTCTTGCTGTAGATGTTCCGCACCCCCTGCGAGCCGGTGGCGATGACGTGCAGGCCTTGCGTCGTGTCGTCGATCATCGCCTTGATCGCATCGATGACCTGCTGGTCGGCCAGCGCCTTGATCACATGGCCTTCATTGCGGAACAGGAAGTGCAGCGACATCACGCCGGCCTGCGGAGATATCGTCGAAGTATTGGCCGACGACACGATCGCAAAATCGAGATCTCCGGACTTGACCAGTTGCAACAGTTGCGGTTCCTGGCCGAGCTGAGCGCCGGGATACTGGTCGACCAGCATGGTGCCCTTGCTCAGTTCCTTGAGCTTTCCGGAGAAGATGTCGTAGGCGACGCTGTAACCGGAGTTGAGCTGCTGATCGTGGGCAAAGCGATAATGCCTGGTTTCCTGGGCGTCCGCGCCGGCGGCAGACAGCATCGCTAGTGCAGCGAGCAATACACACTTCATGGAGCTTGGAAGTTTCACCGTTTCCCCCTGTTTTGATTTTCTCAATCATTCCATCGGGGTTGCGGCATTGTCAATGAAGCATCGCAAGCTGCTGCTTGGAGCCTTCACGGCGTGACGTGCCGCAGAGCCGGGCCTTTCACAAACGTCGGCGTCCGGTATGGTCCGGCTCTGCGGAGCGGCATGAAGAATGCCGCACCGCGTCCGAGACACGAAACTACTTGCCGGCCGCTCGCATAAAATCGAAATCGCAGCCCTCGTCGGCCTGCAAAATCGTCTCGTTGAACAGATGCGCATATCCGCGCCGCGCCCATTCCGGCGCGATCGCCGGCGGAAGCGCGGCGCGGCGCTTTTCCAGCTCGGCGGCGTCGACCAACAGATCGATGCTGCGCCCGGCGACGTCGAGCCGGATCATGTCGCCATTCCGCACCAGCGCCAGCGGCCCGCCGGCCGCGGATTCCGGCGTGATGTGCAGCACGATGGTGCCGAACGCCGTGCCGCTCATCCGCGCGTCCGATATCCGCACCATGTCCTTGACGCCCGCGCGCCCGAGCTTCATGGGGATCGGCAGGTAGCCGGCCTCCGGCATGCCCGGCGCACCCCTGGGACCCGCATTCCGCAATACCAGGACATCTTCGGCGGTAACGTCGAGCGCGGGATCGTCGACCCGCAATGTCATGTCCTCAACCGAGTCGAACACCACGGCGCGGCCGGTGTGCTGCAGCAGTTTCGGACTCGCCGCCGAATGCTTGATCACGGCGCCGCGCGGCGCGAGATTGCCGTGCAGCACCGCCATCGCACCCTCCGGCCTGATCGGATGGCTGCGCGGGCGGATCACATCCTGCCCCGGCACCTCCTCGGCAGCGGCGACGGCATCGCGCAACGTGCCGGCAACGGTTTTCGCATCGAGATCGATGAGATCGCCGAGCTGCTTCATCAGCTTGGGCAGGCCGCCGGCGTGATGGAAATGCTCCATGTAATGCGCGCCCGACGGCTTCAAGTCGATCAGCACGGGAACCTCGCGGCCGAGCCTGTCGAAAGCTTCGAGATCGATGCGGTGCTCGGTGCGGTTGGCGATCGCGGTGAGATGGATGAGGCCGTTGGTCGATCCGCCGATCGCCTGCAATACCACCTGCGCATTCCTGAACGACGCCGCCGTAAGCAACTCACTGGGGCGAGGTCCCTTTGCCTTCGCCATTTCGGCTGCAACCCCGCCGCTGGCTTCCGCGGAGCGAAAGCGCTCGGCATGCGGTGCTGGAATGGCCGCGCTCATCGGCAGCGACAATCCCAGCGCCTCGGTGACGCAGGCCATGGTGGAGGCGGTGCCCATCACCATGCAGGTGCCGACCGACGGGGCGAGGCGGCCGTTGACGGCCTCGATTTCGGTTTCGTCGATTTCACCGGCGCGGAACTTGGCCCACAGCCGCCGGCAATCGGTGCAGGCGCCGAGCACCTCGCCCTTGTGATGACCGACCACCATCGGCCCCACCGGAATCACCACCGTCGGCAGATCGGCGCTGACCGCGGCCATGATCTGCGCCGGCAGCGTCTTGTCGCAGCCGCCGATCACCACCACCGCGTCCATCGGCTGGGCGCGGATCATCTCCTCGGTGTCCATCGCCATCAGATTGCGCAGATACATCGAGGTCGGAAACGCGAAACTCTCGGCAATCGAGATGGTGGGAAACACCATCGGCATCGCGCCGGCCAGCATCACGCCACGCTTCACCGCTTCGATGATCTGCGGCACGTTGCCGTGGCAGGGATTGTAGTCGCTGTGGGTGTTGGTGATGCCGACGATCGGCCTGTTCAGCGCGTCATCCGAATAACCCATCGCCTTGATGAAGGCTTTGCGCAGGAACAGCGAAAACCCGGCGTCGCCGTAACTCGTCAGTCCTTTGCGCAGTCCGTCGGCCATTGTTGTTTCTTTCCGTTGTTGGCATATTCCGTAATCTATCCACCGTCATTCCGGGATGCGCCTCTTGGCGCAGGCCCGGAATCCATAACCCCCAATCGCGGTTATGGATTCCGGGCTCGCGCGCGAAGCGGCGCGCGCCCCGGAATGATGGCGGCAACTATTTCCACTTCACGATCCGGCTCATGTCGCCTGAAAACTCCAGGCTGCAGAACGCGCCGCCCTGGTAGAATTGCCGGACCGGATCCGACTTCAGCTTGGCCTGCCCGGCGAATGCCTGATCGCGAAAATCCTCGGCGCGGCCGGTCGGCCGATAGCCGAGATCGTAGGCGCGGTGATTGTCCCACCACGCCCGCTCGTTATAGGACGCCCCGTACAGGATTTCGAAATGAATATCGGGATGGTCGAGCCCGATCCGGCAGAGCTGCACCAGATCTTCCGGCTTGAGCCAAATCGAGAGCCGGCGATGGTCGAGCGGCTTGTCGCCGAAATTGCCGATCCGAAGACAGGTCACACCGATCCCGTGCTTGTCGGCATACAGCGATCCGATTGCCTCGCCGAACGCCTTGCTGACGCCGTAACGGCTGTCGGGCCGCACCGTGACGTCGGCGCCGATGCGGTGATGTCGTGGATAGAACCCGACCGCGTGGTTCGACGACGCGAATACCACGCGTTGGACGCCTTTTCTTCGCGCCGCCTCGAACAGATTGTAGCAGCCGATGATGTTGGACTGCAGGATGGTGTCCCACGGGCCTTCGATCGAGAATCCGCCGAAATGCAGAATGCCGTCGATGCCCTCGCAGATCGATTCGACCTGGGCGAGGTCGGCAAGGTCCGCGGGCTTGAATGTTTCGGATGCATCGAGATCGGCCGGCGTTTTCACATCGCTGAGCACCAGATCCGGATAGATCGGCGGCAATAGCTGGCGTAAGCGCGTGCCGATTTCGCCGGACGCGCCGGTCATCAATATGCGTGGCATTTCATCCCTCGTTCTTGCGGCCGGTTTGCGGCCGTCGAGCGGGAGTGATAGCAAACCAAAATCAGAGGAAACGCAACAACGAGAAACGTCATGCCAGACTCCACCGATCGCGCCGGCTGGCAGCCGGCGACGTATTATCCCGATCCCGCCATTCACGCCCTCGATCCGCGCTTCGAGAAATACTGGCTGAAACTGTCGGCGGTCGAGCGGCTCGCCTGCGGCCTGCGCTGGGGCGAAGGCCCGGTGTGGTTCGGCGACGGCCGTTATCTGTTGTGCAGCGACATCCCCAACAACCGCATCCTCAAATGGGAGGAAGAAACCGGCGCGGTCAGCATCTACCGCAAACCATCCAACTTCGCCAACGGCCACACCCGCGACCGTCAGGGCCGTCTCATCACCTGCGAGCATGGCGGCCGTCGCGTCACCCGCACCGAATACGATGGCTCGATGACGGTGCTGATGGATTCCTTCCAAGGCAGGCGGTTGAATTCACCGAACGACGTGGTGGTCAAATCCGACGGATCGATCTGGTTCACCGATCCGACATTCGGCCTGCTCGGCAACTACGAAGGCTACAAGGCCGAATCCGAGATCAATGCCAATGTCTACCGCATCGACGGCGCCACCGGCGCCGCCACCATCGTTGCCGACGACGTGCTCGGCCCCAACGGGCTTTGCTTTTCCCCGGACGAGAAAATTCTCTATGTCGTCGAATCGCGCGGCGTGCCGAACCGGAAGATACTGGCCTACGACATGAGTGCCGACGGCAAAACGCTTTCCAACAAGCGCATCCATATCGACGCCGGGCCCGGCACACCGGACGGCATGCGCTGCGACATCGACGGCAATCTGTGGTGCGGCTGGGGCATGGGCGATCCGGAACTGGACGGCGTATTCGTGTTCGCGCCGGACGGCGCGCAGATCGGCCGCATCGCGCTGCCCGAGCGCTGCGCCAACCTGTGCTTCGGCGGATTGAAGCGCAACCGGCTGTTCATGGCCGCAAGTCAGTCGATCTACGCGCTGTATGTGAACACACAGGGCGCGCTCGGGGGATGATCGTGCCCCGGACGCAGCGCAGCGCGTAGCTCTTCGCGAAGCGGTGCGCTGCAGAGCCGGGGCCCCGGTTGCTTTCGGCTCTAGAAGGAAGAAACCGGGATCCCGGTTCTGCGCTGCGGCATTTTCGCGATGCTCCGCCTGGCGGAAATGCCGCCGCGCGCCCCGGGCACGCCACGCGTAAGCCCCGGTGAAGGCCCCG